>JAVFAQ010000121.1:0-8883 GCA_034002325.1 Flavobacteriales bacterium
CCCTCGGGCCCCAGTTCGCTGATGCCCTGTTCGGTGGCCAGCCAGAAGCGGCCGGGCGCCGGGCTCACGATGGCCCGCACGGACCGCCCGGGCCCCTTGTCGCCGGCCGGGTGGTGGACCACCTGCTGGTCCGTGCCGATCCGGGCCAGGCCATGGCGCGTGCCGGCCCAGATGTTCCCCTGCTCGTCCTCGTACAGGGAGAACACCCGGTGGCCGCGCAGGCGGGCCGCTTCAGCCAGTGGCTGCACCACGCCCTGCCGGATGCGCGCCACCCCGTCGCTGGTGCCGAACCAGAGCGTGCCGTCGCGGGCGCACAGGCCGCTCCACACGGTGTTGTTGGGCAGCCCGTCGATGGTGGTGATCATCGCCATGGCGTCCAGACGGCACACCCCGTTGTCGTACGTGCCGATCCAGAGGTCGCCCCGGGCATCGGCCGTGATGTTCATCACCAGGTCGCTGCACAGCCCGTCGCGCACGGTGAAGGTCACGAAGCGGTCGCCCGCGTATTTCAACGCACCGCCGCCGTCGGTGCCGAACCAGATGTTGCCCTCGTCGTCCTGCATGGCGCACCACACATTGTCGTTGGGCATGCCTTGGTGGATGGTGAACACGCGCATGCGGCCCTTGTCCAGCAGGTTGAGGCCCAGCTTCGTCCCCGCCCAAAGCCGGCCGCGGTCGTCCACCAGCAGGCAGCGTACCGTGTTCTGCAGCAGGTTGTTCTCCTCGTCGTACACCGCGATCACGCCCTGGTCGTCCAGGTGGAAGAGCCCGTCGTGGAAGGTGCCCGCCCACCAGGTGCCGTCGGCGCCCTCGGCCAGTGCGCTCACCGCCCGGGCCTCCCCGGCACCCAGGGAGACCGCCCTGAAGGCGCCTTGCTCCCACAGCAGCAGGCCGTTGCGCAGGCCCACCAGCAACCGGCCATCGGACAGGGGCAGCAGGCAGCGCACATGGCTGGCGGTATCGGCGGGGTAGCCCGGGGGCCGCGCGATGCCGGTGCTGTCGCGCACGAAAAGACCGTCGCCATCGGTGCCGATGAAGAGGCGGCCCGCCGGGTCGGTGGCGAGGTCCTGGATGCGCGCCCCGGTGGTGCCGGGCAGCTCCTCGCGCACCGGGCGGTCGCCGGCCATGCGTACCAGGGCATCGCCCGCGCCCATCCACAGGTGGCCGGCGGCGTCGGTGGCCAGGGCGCTCACGTGCGCGTCGGGCAGGCCCTCCTGCAGCGCGAAGCTGCGGAAGCCATGTCCATCGAACCGGCTGGCGCCGCCCAGGGTGCCGAACCAGAGATAGCCCTCGGCGTCCTGGGCCATGGCGCGCACCTGGCTCTGGGCCAGCCCGTCGCGCGGGGCCAGCTGCAGGAAACTGTGCTGCTGGGCCGTGCCCGCAGCGCACGGCCAGGCGGCCAGGGCCAGCGCCGCGCCACGTGCGAGCAGGCGGGCGCGGGCCATCAGAAGGTGTTGATCAGCCCCAGGAAACCGGTGAGCCGGCGGCGTGATACGGGGATCATGGTCCCGTTGTCCAGCACGGCCATGTTGCCCTCGGCCCGGTTGAAGCCGGCCAGGTGCGCCAGGTTGATGATGTACGACTTGTGCACCCGGTGGAACGTCGTGGGGTCCAAGTGGTTCTCGAACACCCGGATATGCTTGCTGCTCAACGACCGCTTGCCGTTCACCAGATGGATGGTGGTGTAGCTGTCGTTGGCCTCCAGGTAGAGCACGTCCTCATGCTTCAGCAGCGTGAGGCCCTCACGGCCGGGGATGGCCAGCCGCGAGCTCAGTGGCGATGCCGGGCCGTTCATCAGCGCGGCCATGGCCGCCGGGGGCGGTGCGCCGGTGCCGAGCTCGCCCGTGCGGCGCTCCAGGCGGCCCACGGCCCGGCGCAGCTCCTCCACGTCGATCGGCTTCTCCAGGTAGTCCAGGGCGTTCTCCTTGAAGGCCCGCAGGGCGTACTCGTCGTAGGCCGTGGTGAACACCACCGGCAGGTCCAGGTCGGCCACAGAGGCGAGCAATTGGAAACCATCCTCGCCCGGCATCTTGATGTCCAGCATCAATGCGTTGGGCTGGTGCTCGGTGATCAGCTCGCGCGCCTCGTGCGCGCTGGCGGCCACGGCCACCACCTCCACATCGGGGCAGTGTTCGGTCAGGAGCAGTCGCAGGTTCTCCCGGGCGTCCGCCTCATCGTCCACGATCAATACGCGTAAAGCCATGAGCGGTGGGTTTTGTGGGAAAAGATAGGCGACCTGCGGCAGGCACGCCTTCCTGACCGATGAACGGGGCGAACGGTCCAACCAACGGGGCCCACCGGCGGGAAAGGCCGGGGCGGACGGTTCCCGCTGCCTGGGGCGGGCCTGCCGTTGCTCGTTCCCGGCCAACGACCACCGGGGAGCGGGCCTAATTTGCTGCGGAACGCACCGATCATCACGGGCCGAAGGGTACCGGCACGTGGGCCGAAGGGCGTTTTTGGTTTGGTGGCAGGGGTCCGGCCTTCGATCATGGGGCCGGGCCCTTGTGCCATGCCGGGCGTAACCCGGGCGCCGCTTGCGCGTACAAGCGCCCATGCGTAGCGAACCAGCCGCAGCAGCGCCCCACGAGATCCGTGTGCGCATCGACCAGATCGAGCGCCTGCTGATGTTCGATTATGAACCCGGCACCGAGGACGCCCTGTTCGACATCTGCGACAGCCATGGCCGCATCGTGAAGACCGGTGAGGTACACGGCCCGGTCACCCGCGTGCGCATCACCGACCTGGACGGCGAAGACTACTACCTCATGGTGCTGGACGGCGAGGTCTCCACGGTGAAGCCGTTCCAGTTGCGGCGGGTGGCGTAGGCTCAGGCGGCCACTTCCTTCCGGCTCATCAGCTCCTCCACTTCCTCCGCCTCGATGGGGATGTCCTTGAACAGGTCCGTGTTGCCGTCCTTGCCGATCAGGATGTTGTTCTCCAGGCGGATGCCCAACTTCTCCTCGGGGATGTAGATGCCCGGTTCCACGGTGAAGATCATGTCCTCGGCGATCGGCTCGTGCCACAGGCCCACATCATGCACGTCCAGGCCCAGGAAGTGGCTGGTGCCGTGCATGAAGTACTGCTTGTAGAGCGGCTTTTCGGGGTCCTGCTTGGCCACATCGTGCTTGTCCAGCAGGCCCAGGCCGATCAATTCCTGCTCCATCAGCGTGCCCACCTCCTTGTGGTAGTCGGCGAGCATCACGCCGGGGCGCAGCAATTGGATGGAGGCCCGTTGCACGCGCAGCACGGCGTTGTACACGGCCTTCTGCCGCTCGGTGAAGCGGCCGTTCACGGGGATGCTCCGCGTGAGGTCGCTGGCGTAGCCGCCGTACTCGCAGCCGAAGTCCATCAGGATCACCTCACCATCGTTGCACGCCATGTCGTTGGTGATGTAGTGCAGCACGCAGGCGTTGTAGCCGCTGCCGATGATGGGCGTGTAGGCGTGGCCGCGCGAGCCGTTGCGGATGAACTCGTGGGTGATCTCGGCCTCGATCTCGTACTCCTTCACGCCCGGCTTCACGAAGGCGCACACCCGCTTGAAGGCCTTGCCCGTGATGTCGATCGCGCGCTGCACCTGCGCCACCTCTTCCTGCGTCTTGCGGCTGCGGATGCGGTGCATGATCGGCGCGCTGCGCTTCACGCTGTGCAGCGGGTACAGTGCGCGCAGCTCCTTGTTCCTGCGCTCCTCGCGGGTCTCCACTTCGTTGCCCTGGCGCAGATGCTCGTTGCTGTTCAGGTACAGGTGTTCGGCCTGCGGTGCGAGGCGCTTGATCGTCGCATCGTAGGCGCTGGTCCACAGCACGGTGGGGATGCCGCTGAGGTCGCGCGCCTCCTGCTGGGTGAACTTGGCGCCCTCCCAGATGGCGATCAGCGGGCTGGTCTCGCGCACGAAGAGGATCTCGCGGTCCTTGGGGTCCACCGCATCGGGAAAGAGCAGCAGGATGGTCTCCTCCTGATCGATGCCCGTGAGGTGGAGGATGTCCGTGGCCTGCTTGAAGGGCATGGTGCCATCGGCGCTGGTGGGCATGATGTCGTTGCTGTGGAACACGGCGAGCCCGCCTTTTTCCATGGCTTGGCGGAAACGGGCGCGGTGCTCGCGGTAGGTGGCGGCGGAAAGGGGAGTGTAGCGCATGGGGCGAAGGTAGCAGCCGCTCGGCCGGCCCTGGACGGACCATGGAGGAAGGCGGCTCAGTTGCCCGTTTCGTACACGGCCTCGTCGGCCCCGGCATGGATGGGCGGGTGCTCCTTCACCACGCGCACCCGCCAGCGCAGGTCCGCGCCCCACTCGCGCACCAAGGCGTCGAGGATGCGGCGCGCCACGTGCTCGATCAGGTCGGCACGCACGGCCATCTGCTCGCGCACGATCGCCGCCACGCGCCCGTAGTCCACCGCATCGGCCAGGTCATCGCCCAGTTCGGCCTTCCCGAAGTCGCCCTCCACGCGCACGTCCACCCGGAAATGCCCACCGATCACGGCCTCCTCGGGCAGGCAGCCGTGGTGGGCGAACACCCGGACCCCGTTCACCTGCATCACCCCCATGCGCGGCAGTGCTCCAGGCCGGCGTTCAATCGCGCGGCCACTTCCTCGCGGCCCAGCAGGGCGCTCACGTCGAACATGCCGGGGCCCTGCATGCGCCCGGCCACGAACAGGCGGTACAGGGGCATCACCTGGCCCACCTTGGCGCCGTGGTCCTGCAACACCTGGTGGAAGGCCGCCTCGAACTCGGCCGCCGTGCGCACCGTGCCTTGCATCAGGGCCGCCGCATAGGCCTCGATCACCTCCCCGGCCCCGGGCTTCCAACGCTTGCGCAGTTCGGCCTCGGCCTCGGCATGGCCCGGCAGGGGCGAACCCGAAGTGAAGAGGTAGGTGCCTTCGAGCATGTCGTCCACGAAGGTGGCGCGCTCCTTCAGCAGGGCCACTGCGGCGGTGGCCCGGTCGGCGGGCACCACATGGCCACGCTCCGCCAACCGGGCGGTGAGCTCCGTGGCCAGCTCGGTGTCGGGCCGGGCCCGCAGGTATTGCTGGTTGAACCACTTGGCCTTGTCCGGATCGAAGCGCGCGCCGCCCTTGTGTACGCGGTCCAGGCTGAACCGGGCGGTCATCTCCGCCATGGACATGATCTCCACGTCGCCGCCCGGGTTCCAGCCGAGCAGGGCGAGCATGTTCACGAAGGCATCGGGGAAGTAGCCGCGCTCCCGGTAGCCGCTGCTCTTCTCGCCGCTGGCGGGGTCGGTCCAGTCCAACGGGAACACCGGGAAGCCCAGCCGGTCGCCGTCGCGCTTGCTCAGCTTGCCGTTGCCGTCGGGCTTCAGGATCAGCGGCAGGTGGGCGAACACGGGGCGCTCCCACCCGAAGGCCCGGTAGATGAGCACGTGCAGCGGGGCGCTGGGCAACCATTCCTCACCGCGGATCACGTGCGTGATGCCCATCAAGTGGTCGTCCACGATGTTGGCCAGGTGGTAGGTGGGCATGCCGTCGCTCTTGAACAGCACCTTGTCGTCGATGGTGTTGCTCTGCACGGTGACCCACCCGCGTATGGCGTCCTCGAAGCGCACTTCCTCGCGGCGCGGCACCTTCAGGCGTACCACGTAGGGGTCGCCCGCATCCAGCCGGGCCTTCACGTCGTCCGCGCTCATGGAAAGGCTGTTGCGCATGTGCTCGCGCGTCACGGCATTGTAGGCGGGCGCGGCCACCCCGGCGGCCTTCAGGCGCTCACGCATGGCCTCCAGCTCCTCGGGCGTGTCGAAGGCGAGGTAGGCCTGATCGGCCGCGACCAGCCGGTCGGCGTAAGCGCGGTACATGGCCTTGCGCTCGCTCTGGCGATAGGGACCCTCGGCGCCGGGGTCCCACGGGCTGGCATCGGGTGTGAGGCCGCACCAGTCCAGCGCCTCCCGGATGTACTCCTCGGCCCCCGGCACGTAGCGGCCCTGGTCGGTGTCCTCGATCCGCAGCAGGAACCGGCCGCCATGCCGGCGGGCGAACAAGTAATTGTACAGCGCGGTGCGCACACCGCCCATGTGCAGGGGGCCGGTGGGACTGGGGGCGAAACGGACCTTCACGGACATCGGTGCGGGGCGCGGCGTACGGCCGGCGGGCCGCGAAGATACCGAAGGGCGGCAGGGCCCGAAGACCCGGCCGCCCCGCGTCACCGGCCCCGGCTCAGAACGTGCTGCTCTGCAGGCGCCGGCCCGCATCACGGCCGCTGTGCGTGCCGTAGTACAGGATGGAGAACTCGAAGGCCCCGTGGTTGTTGGTGTACTGCTTCAGCGGCGAGGTGTTGATGTCGTAGCTGAACCGGTACACGCTGCTCTTGTGCTTCACCCCCAGGTGGATGATCGCCGCGTCGCCGAAACGGTACGCCGCACCGCCCACCGCACTGTACACCGAACCCAGGATCGGCACCTCGGCCAGGATGCCCGCGTTGATCAGCTGGTCCTTGCCTTGGCGCCAGTACAGGGCCTGCGGCACGAGGGTCACCTGCTCGGTCACCTTCACGCGCGCACCGCCGTTCACGCCGTAGCGGATCGGCAGCGGGGCCTTCACCACCCGCAGGATCGATTCATCGGGCGAGGTGATGTGGTACATGGCGAAGTTGCCGAAGGGGTTCACGCGCCGGCCGCGGTCGATCGATCGGTAGGCCACCCCCAGCGCCACTTCGGGCATCAAACGCGCGCCCTTCTCGAAGAACTCCCCCGTGGGCAGGTCCGTGTTGAAGTAGCCGTCGTCGTACTGCGCGTCCCAGACCAGCTCCTGCATGTTGAGCTTCTTGTAGATCAAGCCCAGGGTGGCCCCCACGCTCAGGGTGTGCTTGGCGCTCTTCTCCGACACGTTGTAGGCGCCGGACACGCCGAACTGGAACGTGTTGATGATGCCCGCCATGTTGTTGTTGCTCAGGTACGAGCCGAAGCCGTAGCGCTGCTGCACGTTGTTCTCGTACGAGAAGTTCGTGGTGGTGAAGTTGCTGCCCAGGCGGCCCCACTGGTTGCGCACGTTGGCGCCCATGCGGAACTCCGCGTTCTCGAACATGCCGGTCAACGCAGGGTTCAGCATCACCGCGCCCATCTCGTACTGGGAGAGCTGGCCGTCCTGCGCACGCAGGCCGCAGCAACCCATGATCGCCAAGGCGATGGTCGGAAGGATCTTGTTGGTCTTCATCTTGCGCATGGGTGGGTCAACGAATGAGCGTCACTTTGCCGCTACGGTCATGCACCAGGCCGTCGGTGGTGGTGGCCACCACGCTGTACACGTACACGCCGTTCACCGCCGGGAAGCCCTTGTGGGTGCCGTCCCAGCCGAACTCCGGGTCGGTGGTGTGGAAGATCATCTCGCCCCAACCGTTGTAGATCTTCAGGTCGATGGTCTCGAACGGGCCGCCGCGCACGAAGAACTCATCGTTGGTGCCGTCGCCGTTGGGGCTGAAGGCGTTGGGCAGTTTCGGCGGAAGGATGTCCGCCCGGTACACCACCACCAGCAGGGTGTCCTGGTCGGTGCAGCCGGCCGCGTTGGTCACCGTCTGCACCACCATGTACTGGCCCTCCTCGGTGTACACGTGCGTGGGGTGCTGGGCCAGCGACCCGTTGCCGTCGCCGAAGTCGTACCACCAGCTGCCCGCGCCTTCGCTAAGGTCGGTGAAGGACACCTCTTGATCGGTCCAGGCCGTGAGCGAATCCGTGGTGAAACCGGCCGTCGGCGCCTCCATCACTTCGATGGTCTGCACCACGGTGGCACTGCACCCGTTCTGGGCGAACACCGTGAGGGTCACCGCATGGAGGCCCACGTCGGTGTACACGGTGGTGGCCTGCGGGCCGCTGCCCGTGGCGCCGTTGCCGAAGTCCCACTGCCAGCCGATGATCGGCGTACCGGTGGTGGTGCTGGTGCTGGTGAAGACCGTATTGCCGTTCACGCAGGTGCTGCCCACGCCGAACCCGGCGGTGAGCGGGTTCACGAAGCCCAGCACGGTGGTGTCCGTGGCGGCCGGGCACAGCCCGTTGCCCGTGGTGCTCATCAGCAGCAATACCTGGCCCAGTTGCTCATCGGCCGCGCCGGGCTGGTAGGTGGCGCCAGGGGTGAAGGCATCGGGCAGGAAGGTGCCGCTGCCGGTGGTGGTCCACTGGATGCCCTCCGCCCCGGTGAACGAACCGTTGAGGGCCACGGCCGCGCTCGCGTCGCAGGTGCTCACGTCCGGGCCCGCGTTGGCCGTGGGCGCCGGCTGGTAGCTTACCGTCAGCGTGTCCGTGCCGGCCGGGCAACCCTGGTTGTCGGTGGTGGTGAGCACCAGGTGTACGTCCCCGATCAGGAAGTCGGCGGGGCCGGGCACGTAGGTGGCGTTGAGCGCCGTGTTGCTCGGCATGAAGGTGCCGGTGCCGGTGGTGCTCCAGATGCCGGTGTCGGTGCCTTCCACGCTGCCGTTGAGGGGCACCTGGGGGTCGCTGCTGCAGGTGGCCACGTCCGGGCCGGCATTTGCCGCCAACGCACCGCCGAAGGTGATCGTGACCTGGTCGCTCACCGCGCTGCACGGCGCCACCCCGGTGGTGATCACCGTGAGGGTCACCGAGCCCGCCAGGCTGTCGGACTGGCTGGGCTGGTACACCGTCACCAGTGCGTTGGGGTCCAGGAAGCTGCCCGTGCCCGAGGTGTTCCACACGCCGCCGCCGGCATTGGTGGCATTGGCCGAGAGTTGGACCGGGGCCGAGGTGCAGATCAGCAGGTCCGCGCCGGCATTGATCGTGGGCATCGCCTGCACGGTGAGCAGCATCGCATCGCTCGCCGCCGCACAGTTCCCGTCGGTCACCGTGGTGAAGGTCAGTTGCAGGCTGCCGGCGGCGATGTCGGCCGCGCTCAGCGTGTACGTGGCGTGGGGGTCGGTGGTGTTGCTGAAGAAGC
>JAVFAQ010000122.1:0-8802 GCA_034002325.1 Flavobacteriales bacterium
GATGAAATTGTAAAGCCGATGGACCCCGATGGACGCGAATGGACCTGCCTCCATGCGGAGCGAGGCAGGTCCATTCGCGTCCAATTAAGCCCATTTGACCCGCTCCCCAACTGACTTACCCCCATGGAAAACCAGCAGCCTCAACGCCCCAAGGCCCTGCTGCCCAGCGGCGGCTACGAAAAGCTCGTCAGCTACCAGGTGACCAAACTGCTCCATGCCGTTACTGTGCGCTTCGTGGACCGGTACATTCCCCAAGGCAGTCGCACCCACGATCAGATGGAACAGGCCGCGCGCAGCGGTGAGCGCAACATCGGCGAGGGCAGCAAGATCAGCGCCACCACCCGGAAATTGGAACTGAACCTCACCAACGTGGCGCGCGCCAGCGTGGATGAGCTGCGGAAAGACTACGAGGCCTTCCTGGCGCAACGCAAGCTGCCCCTTTGGGAACCCATGGACCCGCGCCGCAAAGAGCTGAGCAACGCACGCTGCAAGGATGCCGATGAGGTGGCACGGTGGATCAAGGCCCTGTGGGAGCGCGAGAAGGAAGCACGCATGGCCGCCCCGCCAGGACCCCGCACCGCCCGCACGCCCACCACCGTGCAAGGCCGCGCGTACGCCGAGATCAGTGCCAACGTGGGGCAGACGCTCTGCAAGATCGCCATCCATCTGCTGGACAAACAGGTGGACAGCCAAGCGCGCAAGTTCGAGGCGGAAGGCGGCTTCAGCGAACGCTTGTACCAGGTGCGCCGCGAGGCGAAACGGCAGCAGGGAGCAGGGGGGCGATAGCTGTGGGCGCCTGCCTACCGGTAGGGCGTGTCCCCTTCCCCCGCACGGCCCCGCGCACGGGCCGGGTGCTCCGCTGTAGCTGCTTCGGCCCGGCCTGCACCCACGGCACTGCGGGGTCACCGCCTATCGTCGGTGCCGCCTCGTGGCCCGTGGCTGCACGGCCGCCCCTTCAGCAGGCTGCCGCTGCGCCCCCTCACGCGGGGTCCGGCTGGATCAACGAACTTGCCGGCCATAACATTCCACCCATGGCCGTTCCCGATTACCAGTCCATTATGCTTCCGCTCTTGCAACACGTGTCGGACGGCAAGGTCCATGCGCTTCGTGATGTGATCGAATCCCTGGCCTCCCACTTCAAGCTCACCGATGAGGAGCGGCGTGAAATGCTCCCCAGCCAAAGCCAGACCACGTTCCATAACCGGGCGAGCTGGGCGCGCACCTACCTGAAGAAGGCCGGGCTATTGGACACCCCGAAGCGGGCCATGGTACAGATCACCCAGCGCGGGCTTGATGTCCTGAAGGAACGACCGGAGCGCATTGATGTCCACTATTTGAAGCGCTTCCCGGAATTCCTGGAATTCCAAACACCCAGCAAAGACCGAGACCGGGGCGCCGTGGAAGAGGTGGTCGAAGCGGATGCCGACCGTACCCCGGAGGAGATCATTGAGAGCGGCTACGAGCAAGTGCGCAACACGCTCGCCCAAGAACTCCTCCCCAAAGTGCGCTCGCTTTCATGGATGGACTTCGAGCGGCTGGTGGTGCAACTGCTCGTACGCATGGGCTACGGCGGCTCGGTGAAGGATGCCGGTCGCGCCCTGGCCAAGAGCGGCGACGAAGGCATCGATGGCATGATCAAGGAAGACAAGCTGGGCCTGGGAATCATCTACATCCAAGCCAAGAAATGGCAGGCCGGGAACTCCGTGGGCAGGCCGGAGCTCCAAAAGTTCGTCGGTGCCCTGGCCGGCCAAGGAGCCACCAAGGGCATCTTCATCACCACCTCGTCCTTCACGAAGGAGGCCCTCGATTACCGGCCACGCAACAACACCACGGTCGTGCTGATCGACGGCGAGGAACTCACGCAGTTGATGATCGACCACGACCTGGGCGTCACGCCCCAGCGCACCTACACCGTCAAGCGCATCGACAGCGGCTTCTTCGGGGAGGAGTAGACCTCACTCCGCCCCGTACCGCGGGTCCGGCTTCCACGGCAGCTTCTCGATGCGCTCGGTGCGCAGCGCGCAATGCCCGAACTCCGCTTCCACCGTGCCCGTGAGCAGGTACACGCCGCGCCCGCGGAAGGGGTGCCGCGCCGCCACCTGCGGGAATTGCGTGCTGTCCCAGAAATCACCGGCGGGATCGATGAACGAGCCGAAGCTCATCCACGCGCCCATGCGTGTGCTGGCGGGCTTCAGGTGGACCAGGTAGCCCAGCATGGAAACGCGCCTGCCGATGTGGTTGGGCATGTCATGCTTGAGGATGGTTGCTGGTTGTCGGTTGTCGGTTGTCCGGCTGCCGATCGCCATCCGGCCATCACCGGCCACACTTGCATTCCCCTTCGCGCCTTCGCGTCTTCGCGTGAGAACCTCCGCGTCCTGGCGGTTTTCTTCCCCATGCCCCACCAACTCGAACGGGTCGCAGAGCGGGAAGCCCAGCAGCTCCATCTCGTCGTAGGCATCGGCCAGGGGGTGGTGGTGCAGCGGGGGCAGGGCGGGCTCTTCCACCCGCGTGGTGAACAGGTCGCCGTTGGCCACGGCCATGGCGGGCCGGTGCAGCAGGGCCAGGTCCCACAGCAGCTGCGGCTTGCTCCTTCCGGTGAAGCGCAACGCCCCCGCGCGCACGAGGATGCGCGCCTGCTCCAGCTCGATGGGCACGCGCCGCAGCAGGTCGTGCAGGTCGGCGAAAGGCCCGTGGCGCCGGCGTTCGTGCAGGAGCAGTTGAACGGTTTCGGCGGCGAGGCTTTTGATGTGGGCGAGACCGAGGAAGATGCGGGGCGTGGTTCGTGGGGCGTAGTTCGTGATCGTCGGTCCCTGGTTGTCAGGTGCCCGTTGCCGATCGTCCGTTGTTTGTCCGATGTCCGATGTCCGATGCGGATCGCGTGTTCGCGCCTGACAACGGACGACCGTCAACGGACCACTCCCCCTCACCAACACGCACAGTTCGCCGCTCGCGTTCACGCAGGGCGCCTCGATCACCGCGCCCGCGCGCTTGGCCTCGTGCAGGTAGAACTCGGTGCTGTAGAAACCGCCGAAGTTGTTGATCACCGCCACCAGGAACTCCAGCGGGTGGTGGGCCTTGAGGTAGAGGCTCTGGTAGCTCTCCACGGCGTAGCTGGCGCTGTGGCCCTTGGCGAAGCTGAAGCTGGCGAAGCTCTCGATCTGCCGCCAGATCTCCTGCGTCTCTTCCGGCGGATGGCCGAAGGCCTTGCAGTTGGCGAAGAACTTCCGCTCCACGGCCTTGAACTCGGGCCGGTCGCGGTAGCGGAGGTTCATGCCGCGCCGCACCTGGTCGGCCTCGGTGAGGTCCAAGCCGCCGTACTGCACGGCCACCTTGAGCACGTCCTCCTGGTACACCATCACGCCGTAGGTCTCGGGCATGATCTCCAGCAGCCGCCTGGGCGCCCGCTTGCGCCGCTCGGGGTCGTGGTGGCGCAGCAGGTACTCGCGCATCATGCCGCTCTCGGCCACGCCCGGGCGGATGATGCTGCTGGCGGCCACCAGCCCCAGGTAGTCGTCCACCCGCAATTTCTTCAGCAGCATGCGCATGGCGGGGCTCTCCACATAGAAGCAGCCGATGGTGTCGCCCTGGCGCAGCAGTTCCTTGATCGCGGGGTCCTGCTTGAAGCGCGGGATGTCGTGGATGTCGACCGCTTTGCGGAAGTCACAAGGCTCAAGGCCCAAGTCACACGCTTCAAGTGGATCCCCATCCGGCCTTGAAGCTTGAGCCTTGTGACTTGTGACCTGCGCCTTGTTCACCAACTCCACCGCATCGCGGATATGCCCCAGGCCGCGCTGGCTCAGGATGTCGAACTTGTGCAGGCCCATGTCCTCGCATTCCAGCATGCTGATCTGCGTCACCGGGAAGCCCTTGGGCGGGCGGTGCAGGGCGGTATAGCGGGTGACGGGCCTTTCGGTGATCACGATGCCGCCGGCGTGGATGCCGAGCTGGTGGGGCATGCCGATCAGGAGCCGGGCGTGGCGCACCACGGCATCGGCCACGTGGTCCAGGCCGCCGCTGCGGACCCGTGCACCGGGCCGGCCGCGATGGTGGGGGCCGCGACCGCCCTCGCTCAGCGTGTCGATCTCCGCCGGCGGCAGGCCCAGCGCCTTGCCCAGTTCGCGCACCGCGCCCCGCCACTGGAAGGTGGTGTAGGTGGCGATCTGCGCCGCGTGGATGCCGCGGCCGCCGCCGGCGCCGTGGTTGTACTTGCCGAAGATGTACCGGAACACCTCGTCGCGGTCCTTCCAGCTGAAGTCGATGTCGAAGTCGGGCGGGTTCTTGCGCGCGGGGTTGATGAAACGCTCGAAGTAGAGGTCCAGCTCCAGCGGGTCCACGTCGGTGATGCCGAGGCAATAGGCCACTAAGCTGTTGGCGCCGCTGCCCCGCCCCACGTGGAAGAAGCCCCGGCCGCGCGCGAAGTCCACGATGTCCTGGTTGATGCGGAAGTAGCTGATGAAGCCCATGCGCTCGATCACCTCCAGCTCGTGGCGCAGCCGCTCCTGGGCCTGTTGCGATGGCCGTCCGTGGCGCTGGTGCAGCCCGCGCAGCGCATCGGCGTGCAGGCGCTCGCGGTCGGCGCGCGCGTCGGGGCCGAAACAACGCCATGTCTTGTCGCTGCCGTCGAAGGCGATGGTGCATTGTTCCAGCAGTTGCGCGGCGTTCAGCGGCAGGTGCGGGTGGTGGCGGTAGATGCGCAGCACCTCGGCCTCGGGCAGGAACACCTCGTCCGGCCGGGCCAGCTCCTCGGCGGGCAGCAGGCTCAGCACGGTGTTGCGGGCCATGGTGCGCAGCAGGCGGTGCGTGTTGAAGCCGCGCCCCGGGGCGGCGCCGGGCGCGGGGAAGGTCACCGGCAGCCAGGCCACCAACTGCTGCGGGAGGCGGACCCACGGGCTGAAGGGCAGGCGGGTGAGGTCGGCCGGGCGCACGCCGATGCGCTCGTGCGGGCGCAAGGGGCGCGGCGCCGTGGTGGCGAAGGGCAGCACGAAGAAGACGCCCTCCATGTCGGGCGGGCTTGCGGGCAGCGGCGTGCCCTCCAGCAGGTGCGCGCTCAGCAGTTCGTTCAGCCGTTGGAGGCCGTCGTTGTCGCGCGCCAGCCCGATGTACAGCGTGCGCGCCCCCTGGCGGAACGTGATGCCGGCCACCGGGCGCACGCCGTGCTGCGGCGCATCACGCACCAGGTCGGGCACGCCCGCCGAGCTGTGGATGTCGGTGAGGGCCAGGGTGCGCACGCCCGCCCGCGCCGCCTCCTCCAGCAGCGCCTGCGGCGGCATCACGCCGTACTTCAGGCTGGCCCAGCTGTGGCAATTGAGGAACATGGATCGACGGACATATCGTCGATCCGTCGATCAAAAAGATAGCACGATCAGTCCACGCTGAAGTAGTCCGCGCTCTGGTACCGCCCGTCCGCCTCCTTCTGCAACTGCATCAGGATGTCATTGGCCAGGCTGCTGGCGCCGAACCGGAACCAGTGGGGGTCCAGCCATTCGGGGCCGAGTTCCTCCTTCACCATCATCAGGTAGTGCAGGGCCTCCTTGCTCTTGCGGATGCCGCCGGCGGGCTTCATGGCGATCATCGTCCCGGTGCGCAGGTAGTGGTCGCGGATGGCGTGCAGCATCACCAGCGTCACCTCCATGGTGGCGGCCGGGCTGATCTTGCCGGTGCTGGTCTTGATGAAATCGGCCCCGGCGGCGATGGCGATGTCGCTGGCCAGGCGCACCTTGTCGAAGGTGCCCAGCTCGCCGGTCTCCAGGATCACCTTCAGCCGGGCATCGCCGCACACCGCCTTGATCGCGGCGATCTCATCGAAGACGTACGCATATTCACCGCTGTGGAACCTGCCGCGGCTGATCACCATGTCGATCTCGTCGGCGCCCTCGCTCACGGCGAACTTCGTGTCGGCGATCTTCACGGGGCGTGGTGCCTGGCCGCTGGGGAAGGCGGTGCTCACGCTGGCCACCTTCACGCCGCTGCCTTCCAACGCCTTCTTCGCCACCTTCACCAGCGACGGGTACACGCACACCGCCGCCACGGTGGGCAGGCCGGGGAGGCTGTCGTGCAGGTGCATGGCCTTGTAGCACATCTGGCGGACTTTGCTCGGCGTGTCCGCTCCTTCGAGCGTGGTGAGGTCGATCATGCCCAGGGCGAGCTTCATGCCCTGCACCTTCGTCTCCTTCTTGATGCTGCGGGCATTGATGCGGGCCACGCGCTCGGCGATGCCCACCTGGTCCACGGTGGGCGTGGTGCGCGGGTCGGGGATGCGGGGCGGGGCGGCCGCCTGCGCACGGGATCGGGTGGGGGTCAACGTCCGGGCCATGTGGCCAAATGTAGCGGTGCGCGATGGGGATCCGATGCGTTCGCCCCGCGCGCCGCTCACCGCCCCGCCAACCCCTGCGCCAGTGCGTGCATCTTCAGCACGGTGTTCCAGTTGCGCGCGGTGTTGGCCACGCCGATGCCCTTGTCGAACTTCTCGGCGAGCTTGCTGGTGCCGAAGCCGTGCGGGGTGTGGAGGTAGGCCACGTGGTACGGCCCGAAGTGCTTCGCCGCGGCGCCTTCCGGCACGACCAGGGCCTCGTCGCCCACGGCCAGCGCCCGCAGGGCCTGCACGGCATCGGGCCTCGGCGCCCCGGCCATCAGCACCGCATGCACGTGCCTGCCCTCGGCCTTGTGCGGGAAGGGGTCGTGCGCGATCACGGCTTCCCATTCCGCCGCCGTGGGGATGAAGATGGGCCGCTCGTAATTGAACTGCTTCCTGCAGATGTCCGCCACGCGCGCCAGTGCGTCCGCGCGGGCCAGGGTGCTCCGCACCAGGGCGTTGCCGCTGTTGATGTACGTGGTGGCATCGAGGAAGCCGGCCCGGGTGAGGGCGGCGCGCAGGTGGGCCACGGGCAGTTGCACCGGGCCGCCCACGCCGCGGAAGAGGAGGAGGTAGGTGACGGGCATGGGCGGGGGGCGGCGCTGCGAAGTGGGTGGACCGTTCCGTTCCGTGCGAAGCGTGGTGTTGCCGCCCGCCGGCTCAGGTGTGCGCCAGCCGTTCCAGGCGGGCGCGGTCCAGGATCATGATGTCGCGGCCCTTGGTGTCGATCAGGCCCTCGTCCTTCATGGAGGTGAGGCAGCGGATCAACGATTCGGTGGCGGTGCCCACGATGGCGGCAAGGTCGTCGCGGCTGATGGCCAGGCCCAGGCCGCCGTTGTCCTCGGCGTAGCGGGCATGCACGCGCAGCAGGGCCTGCGCCACGCGCTCGCGCACGGTGGAGTAGGCCAGCTCCAGCAGGCGCTGCTCCTTCTCCTTCACGTCGCGGGCCAACAGTTTGATGAAGCGCACGCTCACGTCGCGGTCGCGGTAGAGCAGGGCCAGCAGGTCCTCCCGGGGGATCATGGCCACCTCGCCGTCCTCGAGCATCTCGGCGGTCTCGGTGGCGCGGCCGTTCTCCAGCAGGCCCATGTAGCCCAGCATGTCGCCCTCGCCGTGCAGGCCGGTCACCAGCTCCTTGCCGTCGTTGTTCATGCGGTAGGTGCGGGCCTTGCCGCTGATGATGCGGGGCACGTGGCGCAGCTCGTCGCCCTCGTCGAAGAGCACCTCCTTGCGGGCCACCTTGCGGGTGCGGCGGTCGCGGCCCACGTCCTTGAGGGCCTCCACGCCGCGGGCCTGCTCCATGAAGCGGTCGAAGCCGGCGTCGTCGCTGCTGAAGCCCTTGCGGAAGAGGTCGCTGCGCTTGAGGCGGCCCTCGATGGCGTTGAGCAGCTCGCTCTCCTCGAAGGGCTTGGTGAGGTAGTCGTCGGCGCCCAGCTCCATGCCCTTGCGCACGTCGCCGCGCTCGGCCTTCGCACTGAGGAAGATGAAGGGGATCTCGGCGGTGGCCGGGTCGCGCCCCAGCAGGTGCAGCACGCCGTAGCCGTCCAGCTCGGGCATCATGATGTCGCACAGCACCAGGTGGGGCTGCTCCTTGCGGGCCAGCTCCACGCCGGCGCGGCCGTTGGGGGCCTTGAGCACGCGGAAGTGGGCGAGCTCCAGGATCTCCGCGGTGTTCTCGCGCATGTCCGCGTCATCCTCGATCAGCAGGATGGTCTTCATGGGCCGTGTGCGCCGAAGCGCGTTATGGGTCCCCCGTCGGGCACGGGCGCGGCGGGGAGGTGTTGGGGAAGGTCTACGGTGAAGGTGGTGTCGCCGGGGCTGCTGGTGAAGTCGATCCGGCCGTCCATCAGGTCCAGGTAGCGCTTCACCAGGTTCAGGCCCAGTCCGGTGCCCTGGATGGTGGTGGCGTTGCCCCCGCGGAAGAAGCGGTCGAACAGGTAGGTCTGGTCGGCCTCGGGTATGCCGATGCCCTCGTCATGCACGATGATCCGCAGCCGCCCCTGGTCGATCGCGGTGCGCAGGCCGATGCGCTTGCCCTCGGGGGAATATTTCACGGCGTTGATCACCAGGTTGGTGATCACGTTGCCCAGCATCTGGCGGTCCAGCGTCACTATGCGTTCGGTGCCCGCGTGGTCGTAGCCGATGGTCTGGCCGCCCTTGGTGTGGGCGCGCAGCTCCTCGATCAGCTCGATGCCCAGGTGAACGATGTCGATCTCAGTGGGCTGGCAGGTGATGATGCCCTGCTCGATCTTCTCGAGGGAGAGGAACTCGTTGAGCATGGCGGTCATCTCGCGCACCTTGGCACGGATGCGGGCCACGTGCTTCTCGGCCTTCTCGTTGCCCGCGGTATAACGGGCGATGAGGTCCACGCTGCTCATGATGGTGCTGAGCGGCGTGCGGAACTCGTGGCTGGCCATGGCCACGAATCGGCTCTTCAGGGCGTGCAGCTC
>JAVFAQ010000123.1:0-8785 GCA_034002325.1 Flavobacteriales bacterium
CAGTGGGAGACCCTGGGCAGGCCGCAGGACCTCGCCGTGTACAGCGAGCGCGCGCACAAGGACCCGGAGAAGATCGCGCAGAACGCCATCGCCCCCGCCAGGCAGCACGGCTTCACGGCCGTGATCAACGACACCGCCGGCCGCCTCGCCATCGACGAGGCCATGATGGACGAGATCACGCGCATCAAGAAGGCCATCGATCCGCAGGAGACGCTCTTCGTGGTGGACGCCATGACCGGCCAGGACGCGGTACACACCGCCAAGGCCTTCAACGACCGCCTGGACATCGACGGCGTGGTGCTGACCAAGCTGGACGGCGATGCGCGCGGTGGCGCGGCGCTCTCGATCCGCAGCGTGGTGAACAAGCCGATCAAGTTCATCGGCACGGGCGAGAAGATGGAGGCCATCGACGAGTTCCACCCCGACCGGATGGCGGGCCGGATCCTCGGCATGGGCGACGTGGTATCGCTGGTGGAGCGCGCGCAGGAGCAGTTCGACGAGAAGGCCGCGCGCGAGCTGAACAACAAGATCCAGAAGGACCAGTTCGGCTTCGACGACTTCCTGGAGCAGATCGGGCAGATCAAGAAGATGGGGAACATGAAGGACCTCATGGGCATGCTGCCCGGCATGGGCAAGGCGATCAAGAACATGGACATCCCCGACGACGCCTTCAAGGGCATCGAGGCCATCATCCAGAGCATGACGCCCGCCGAGCGGCAGAACCCCGCGATCATCAACGGCAGCCGCCGGCAACGCATCGCGCGCGGCAGCGGCAACAAAGTGGAGGCCGTGAACAAGCTGATGAAGCAGTTCGAGGAGACCCGCAAGATGATGAAGATGATGGGGGACAAGAGCAAGATGCAGAACATGATGCGGCAGATGCAGCAGATGCAGGGGATGCGGCGGTAGGTGATCAGAGGATCAGAGGATCAGAAGATCAGAGGATCAGAGGATCAGAGGATCGCCCCCATGCCCACCAAAGTCCTCCTTTCCATCGCCGCCCTTGTGATCGGCCTACCCGGTCTCTTTCTCCTCTTCGCTCCGGATGAGGCGTTGGCCTGGTTCGGCAGCGCAGCGGACCCGGCGGCGCAACTCTTCACCCAACTGGCGGGCGGCTTCGCGACGGCCATCGGCATCAACAACTGGATGGCGCGCGGATCGGCCATCGGTGGGGTATACGGCCGTCCGCTGCTGGTGGGCAACCTGGTCGCCTTCTTCACCGCGGGCCTGTCCTTGTTGAAGGCCCCCGGTCCGCTGTCCGGGCACCCGGCGGTGATCGCCATGGCCGTGCTGTTGCTGCTTTGTGGCGCGGGTTTCGGAAGGCTGTTGTTCGTGCATCCGAGGCCGTAGCTTGTTTGTACGTGTAGATGATCTATATTTGTGGTGTAAAACTGTTTCCCCCATGGATGCCAAGGTCACCCTCAGCTTCAATGAACAGGTCATCGCACAGGCCAAGGCCTTCGCCGAGGAGCACAACATCAGCCTATCGCGGCTCACCGAGTTCCTGCTCAGCAAGGCCGTGAGCAAGAAGTACCGCAGCATCGATGAGTTGCCCGTCTCCGAGTGGGTGAACATGGTGAGCGAAGGCCAAGCGACTTATGTGCGCAAGAACGCCCGGAGCGTGAAGAAGGACTACCTCGAAAGCCGGAAACGGTGAGCGTGCGCGGGTGGGAAGGCGAAGTCCCCGGCACCCTTGCACCCGCTCACGCTTGGACCCCCGCACGTTCACATGCGCATCTTCCTGGACGCGAACATCCTGGTGACGGTGCTCTGCAACGAGTACCCGCGCTTCCCGGTCTGCGCACGGGTGTTGAGCCTGTGCGACGATCCGCGCTTCGAGGTGCATACCTCCGCGCTCTGCCTGGCCATCGGGGCCCATTTCGCCGGGAAGAAGAGCGGGGAGCAATTGGCGAAGAAGAAGGTGGCGCTGCTGGTGGACAAGCTGCGGATCACGGAGGTGGGGAGGAGCGCCGTGGAGCGTACCGTGGTGAACAGGCGGGTGAACGACTTCGAGGACGGCCTGGAATACTATTCGGCCGTGGACGCGAAGTGTACCTGCATCGTCACTTACGACAAGCAGGACTTCCACTTCGCGGAAATGGAGGTGCTGGACGCGGAGGAGTTCCTGCTGCGGCACGCCGTGCGCCGGTGAGCCGGGCGGGCGGGGGAGGGGCGCCCCGATGCGGAGGTCGTGCGGAGATCGTTAACTTTCGGCATGCAACTTGCTCCGAAGCGCCCCGTGATGATGAGAACCAAGTACCTGCTCCCCCTTTGTTTCGTGGCCTTGGGCCACACCACCGCCACCGCCCAGAAGCATGTCTATGAGGACCTGCTCGTGATGTACGTGGACGAGAAGTACGAGAAGTGCATCTTCAAGGCCGAGGGATACGCCACCCACGATGCCACCAAGCGCGACCCGCTGCCCTTCCTGTACATCAGCATGAGCCTGCACGAGATGGCCAAGCAGCCCGAGAAGTACGCCAAGGACTACCCCAAGGCCGGGCGCGACGCCCTGAAGTGGGCCGAGAAGTACCGTCGCAAGGACAAGAACCTGGAGTTCTTCCGCAACTACGAGGACTACTGGATCTCGCTCAACACCTACGCGCTGGACGAGGGCGAGCTGCAACTGGACGACCCCAAGGGCACCACGCGCGCCCGGCAGGCCTTCACCAGCATGACCAAGTACTACCCCGAGAACCCCGGTCCGTGGCTGTTGCTGGCCGTGGCGCAGCACAAGGCGAACATGGCCCGCGAGGCCGACACGAGCATCGCCGGCTTCGAGAAGGCCATGGCCGAGGCCGGCGACATCAACACTCTGTCCCAGGACCAGAAGCGCGCCCTGAAGTCCGGCCTGATCCGCTACTCCGACCTGATGCTCGAAAAGGGCCAGCGCGACCAGGCCCGCAAGTACATCGCCATGGGCAAGGACGCCTTCATGGACCAGGACGACTTCAAGGGCGCGTACAACGCCCTGCACTGAGCCGACCGCTCAACGGCGTTTGCGACGTTTCCCGTGTGGTGCGGACCGGCTGATGAGCCGCGCGGCGAGGACCACCGCGACGATCATGAGCACCGCCCAGATGATGCGTTCCATGGTGTGCTGGCTGTTCGGCCGAATATAGCCCGGTGGCCGCGGTCCCCGTACTTTCGGCCCCCCGGCACCGACCACCATGTCCCGCATACGCCTGCACAACGAGGTCTTCGAACCCTTCATCGACGAGGCCGAACTCGCCCGCGCCATCGATGCGCTGGCCCACGAGGTGGCCGCCAAGTACCACCACAAACGGCCGCTGTTCCTCGGCGTGCTCAACGGCGCCTACTTCTTCGCCGCCGAGCTGCTCAAGCGGCTGGACATCGCCTGCGAGATCACCTTCGTGAAGGTGGCCAGCTACCAGGGCACCCGCAGCACCGGCACGGTGGACCAGCTGATCGGCCTCAACGAGCGCATCGCCGGCCGCCACGTGGTGGTGCTCGAGGACATCGTGGACTCCGGCCTCACCATCCGCCACATCATGGACATCCTGCGCGAGCGCGGGCCCGCCAGCACCGCGGTGGCCACCCTGCTCTTCAAGCCCGATGCCTACAAGCAGGACGTGCCGATCGACCATGTGGCCATGCGCATCCCCAACGCCTTCGTGGTGGGCAGCGGCCTGGACCACGACGGCCTGGGCCGCAACCTGCGCGGGATCTACCGCATCGCCGGGCAATAGGGCGGCCGGGGGACCGCCACCGCGCGGCGTGCCGCCGGGGTCCGTAAACTTGCCCCTTCCCGACCGCCCGGACCATGACGCCGGGCGGCCGCCACGGACCATGAGCCAACTCAACATCATCCTATTCGGTCCGCCGGGCGCGGGCAAGGGCACGCAAAGCAACCACCTCATCAAGCGCTACGACCTGGTGCATCTGAGCACCGGCGACCTGCTGCGGGCGGAGATCAAGGACGAGACCGAACTGGGCCTGCAGGCCAAGGAGCTCATGGACGTGGGCGAGCTGGTGCCGGACCAGGTGGTGATCGGCATGATCCGCAACAAGATGGAGGCCAACCTCCAGGCGCGCGGCTTCATCTTCGACGGCTTCCCGCGCACCCGCGCGCAGGCCGAGGCGCTCGATGCCATGCTCAACCACAAGAGCGTGCCCATCCGCGTGATGCTCGCCCTGGAAGTGCCCGAGCAGGAACTGGTGCAGCGCCTGCTGGGCCGCGGCGCCACCAGCGGCCGCACCGACGACCAGGACGAGGCCATCATCCGCAACCGCATCCGCGAGTACGAGCGGAAGACCGCGCCGCTCAAGGACTACTACGCCGAGCAGGGCAAGTTCAGCGGCATCGACGGCGTGGGCGCCGTGGAGGAGATCACCGACCGCCTGGTGCAGGCCATCGACGCCTGAACCCCTACCGCTCCTTCACGAAGCGCAGGGCCGGGGCAAGGCCTTCCACCGCGATCACGTACATGCCTGCGGGCAGTGCGGCCACGTCCACCGCGCCCTGGGCCAAGGTGCCCTGCTGCACCGTGCGGCCGTGTACATCGCGGACCCGGTAGGGCACCGGCCCATCGACCCCCGACACCCACAGCCGGTCGCGCACCGGGTTGGGGTGGATGCCGATGGGCGCCGTCGCCACGTCGCCCACACCGGTTGGGGTCGATACGGTGAACACCGCCGGCGGCGTGATGATCGGCTCGTTGAAGTCGAACACGATGTGCGCGATGTTGTGGACCTGCTCACCTTCCATCAGGTCGGTGCGCGGCATGATCCGGAACATCACGTAGCCGTGGCTGTTGGCCTCGTCGCTGGTGCTGTCGGGCAGCATGATGTCCTCGTGGACCACGTGCAGCACGCCGTCGGTCATGTACCAATGGTTGTCGTGGCTGCTGGCCAGGAATTGGATCGTCTCCGGCACGAGCCCGTCCGGCAGGGTGTCGACGATCACCACGCGCTCGGCCAGGTAGGTGCCGGTGTTCTGGAAGCGGACGGTGTATTCGATCGGTGTCTGGCCGGCGGCCACTTCGGCCGGGGTGAGCGTGGCCGGGGCGATCAGCTTGTCATTGGGGTCGTAGCTGCCCACCACCGTGTCGTTCTTCAGCACGATGTTGTCATCGGGCGTTTCATCGCCTTCCACAGGCAGGGCCGTGAGCGTGTGCAGGAGGGGTGTGCCCAAGGGGACGCTCGCATCGGTGTAGAGGTCCACGGTCAATTGCGTCACGGCGGCGAAGGGCATGGTGCCGAGGTCCCAAGTGGCGGTCTGTCCGGCGAGGGTGGTGGGGGTGATGGAGCTGCCCACCCAGCTCTGGCCGGCATCGAAGTCCAGGGTCAGGGTGGCGTTCATGGGCACGGTGCCGTAGTTGGTGCAGGTCAGGAAGAGGCGATTCTCGTAGCCCGGCCGGGCCTCCTGGGCGTAGAGTTGGGCGCGCAGGTCCGCGATGCCGGGCATCAAGGTCACGGCGAAATCGTTGTCGGTGTCGGTGTCGCCCATCGCGGGCACATCGGCCGTGTGCTCGGCGGGGGCGATGGCCTGCACGTACGGGTAGTTGGTGGCGGCGGTGATGGTATGGCTGCCGGGGTACACGCCGATCTCCCAGGTGCCGTCGGCCAGCACCCCGGTCACGTTGCCGGCGGGCATCACCGTGACGTTGGCCTGTGGCAGGCCGGGTTCATCGGTGTCGTATTGGCCGTTGCCGTCGGTGTCCACGAACACGCGGCCGGCGATGCCGGGATAGCCGCCCGGGCAGGTGCTGTTGAGCACCGAGCAGTACGCTGCCTCTTCGGGGGTGGCCCATTGGGCGATGCCGTTGGGCAGGTCCGGCCCTTGGGGCCAGTTGGGCAGGCAGGGCAAAGAGGTGTCCACGATCAGGAACGCCATCGTGTCGGGCAGGTGGGGAAGGCATTGGACCTGGCTGACCAGATCGGTGATCTCCAGCGAGTCCAAGGTGCTCGGGAACGGCCCCAGACTGTAGGTCCCATAGGCCTCGTTCACCAGTAGGGAGACCATTTCCGTGGGCCAGAGGATCGTGCCGTACAAGTAACCGGCACCCAACCTCACCCTGGGGGCGGCCACGGCCGAAAGGTCGAAGACGCCGGGGTCGTAGCTATAGCCCTCAAGGGCCATCACCACCTGATCGGCGCTCATCGGTGGTGCGATGAAGCCTTGATGCCAGCCGTTCGGCGATCCGGCGAGGTCGTGCGGGTCCTTCAGCATCAGACGCCCCACCTGCGGAACCCCGCCCAGGTCGACAGTTTGCAGGCCGGCCAGCCAAAGGTCACCGATGCTCGCCGGGCCTGCGGCGATCGTCAGCGTATGGGGCATGGGCAGGCCGGGGTCGCTGAAGCAGCTCACGCGCAACTGGTCCAGATGGGCCGGCAGCTCGGGCAGGTCGAAGGACGTCTGCTCTTCCGCATGCAGGCGCAGGTCGGTCAACCCGGCCGGCACACCATGCACCTTGATGCACATGGGGTCCATGCTGAAGGTTTGGACCCGCAGATCGAACTTCCACAGGGAGTCCAAGTACGCCAGCCCATGCACGTGCAGGGTATCGGGCACTTCCTGCAAATAGGCGAACTTGAGGAACTCCGTGAGCCCCGCGATGCCCGGGTGCAGCGTGTCCATCACACCGCTCGCGTCCACGATGCCGGGAATGTGGTCGTTGAGCCATTCCCGCTCCACCTCCGAGGGGATGTACACCTGGGCGGATGCGGCGGAAGGCAGGACGGCCAAGGCCAGGACGGCGGCGGCTTGGTGAAGGATGTGTCGGATCGGCATGGCAACGGGTGCAGGGGTGTGATCGAAGGTGACCGATCGTTGGACACGGGTTTCGGCGGGAACGCTGCCTGGGGAGGTGATGCGTGCGGGCACCATGGACCGGCCACCGCGGACCACGCCGTTGTTTCGCACGCCGATCCGCACCTTTGCGCCGCGCATGAACTTCATCGACCACATCCGCATCGAGTGCCGCAGCGGCAAAGGCGGCAAGGGCAGCAGCCACCTGCGGCGTGAGAAATACATGCCCAAGGGCGGGCCCGATGGCGGCGACGGCGGCCGCGGTGGCCATGTGATCGTGCGCGGCAACGGCCAGCTCTGGACGCTCTTCCACCTGCGCTACACCAAGCACGTGATCGCCGGCGACGGCGAGGTGGGCAGCGGCAACCAACGCAGCGGTGCCGCCGGCCGCGACCAGGTCATCGAAGTGCCCCTGGGCACCGTGGTGAAGCACGACGGGACCGGTGAAGTGCTCTGCGAGGTGACCCGCGACGGCGAGGAGCACGTGCTC
This sequence comes from Flavobacteriales bacterium, assembly GCA_034002325.1. GTDB lineage: Bacteria > Bacteroidota > Bacteroidia > Flavobacteriales_F > PHOS-HE28 > PHOS-HE28. Next base: position 7,263 of record JAVFAQ010000123.1, read on the forward strand.
TTCCCCGGTGGCCGCGGCGGCCTGGGCAACCAACACTTCAAGACCAGCACCAACCAGACCCCGCGCTACGCCCAGCCCGGCGAACCCGGCATCGAGCAATGGGTGGTGATGGAGCTCAAGGTGCTGGCCGACGTGGGCCTGGTGGGCTTGCCCAACGCCGGCAAGAGCACGTTGCTCAGCGCCATCACCGCCGCCAAGCCCAAGATCGCCGACTACGCCTTCACCACCCTCACGCCCAACCTCGGCATCGTGCCCTACCGCGACCACAAGAGCTTCGTCATGGCCGACATCCCCGGCATCATCGAGGGCGCTTCCGAAGGCAAGGGGCTGGGCCTGCGCTTCCTGCGCCACATCGAACGCAACAGCGTGCTGCTCTTCATGGTGCCGGCGGACAGCAAGGACATCGCCGCGGAGTACGACGTGCTGCTCAATGAACTCCGCAAGTACAGCCCCGAGCTGCTGGACAAGGACCGGTTGCTGGCCATCACCAAGTGCGACATGCTCGATGCCGAGATGATCGTGCAGCTGCGGCCCGAGCTGCCCAAGGGCGTGGCCCACGTGATGATCAGCAGCGTGAGCGGCCTGGGCCTGGACGAACTGAAGGACGCCCTGTGGCGCAAACTGCACCGCTGATGGGCCTGCTGGAGCGCCTTGACCAGCTGGACCGGGCGGCGTTCCTGGCCATCAACGGCCTGCACGCCCCGTGGGCCGATGCCGTCATGGCCGCCGTGAGCGAGATGCTCTTCTGGCTGCCCCTGTACCTGCTCTTCCTCCATGTGCTGCGCCGCCGCTTCGGATGGAAGGGCCTGCTGTGGAGCGTGCCGGTGATCGCCCTGATGGTGTGGTGCAGCGACTCGGGCTCGGTGATGCTCTTCAAGGACACGGTGCAGCGGCTTCGGCCCTGCCATCAGCCTGCGCTGGCCGGCCTGGTGCATACGGTGAACGACCATTGCGGCGGCCGCTTCGGATTCGTCTCATCACACGCCAGCAACCACTTCGCCATCGCCATCTTCATGGCGGCCCTGCCGGGCGCCCGGCCCCGCTGGGCCACGCCCGCATTGCTCGCCTGGGCGGCGCTGATCGCGTACAGCCGCGTGTATCTCGGCGTGCATTATCCCGGCGATGTGATCGTGGGGGCGGTGTACGGGACCATGGTGGGCCTGACCTTCGCACACCTGCTGCGCACCGTGCTGGCGCGGGCGGGCGTGATGCATGCATGAACGCGCACCGCATCGCAACGACCGGATAACACAGGTTCCGTTCCTTCGTCCGCAGTATGCCCGACCTCATGCACCCCGTACCGCTCCGCGCCCGCATCGCCCTTCCACTGGCCCTGGCCGCGCTGACAACGACCGCCCAGCCGCCCACATGGCAGGAACCGCCCCGCTTGGTGGTGGGCATCGTGGTGGACCAGATGCGCACCGACTACATCCATCGCTACTGGGGCAATTTCGGTGATGGCGGCTTCAAGCGCTTAGTGGGCGAGGGCTCCTTCCAGCGATCGGCCCACTACGACTATGCCG
>JAVFAQ010000124.1:0-8781 GCA_034002325.1 Flavobacteriales bacterium
GCCCTCGGCTGCGTGTCGCATCCGCTGGAAGGCACCATCGCGGCGGGCGCGCCCGCACCCGTGGCCGATGCGGGCGCGGACCTGCACGCGTGCATGGGCGCGGGGATCGACCTGATGGGCACCGTGGCCCAGGCCGGCGGCGGCGCGTGGGGCGGCGGCAGCGGCACCTTCAGCGGGGCCTGGCCCGATGTGCATTACGACCCCGCACCGCAGGAGGTCGCGAACGGGCAGGTGCAATTGGTGCTCACAACCACGGGCAACGGGCCATGCCCGGCCGCCACGGACACGCTTGAGATCGCCCTGGGCAACGCCTTCCTGGACGCATCGCTCCAGGTCCAGCACGTGAGCTGCCATGGCGCGGCCGATGGATCGATCGCCTTCCTGCCCGACGGCCCCGGGTTCACCTTCGCATGGGACCCGCCGACCGCGCCGGGCGCCTCCGCCATCACCGGCCTCGGGCCCGGTGCCTGGAGCGTGACCGTGACCGATGCGCTGGGCTGCGACAGCACCTTCTCCACCACGGTCGTTGAACCGCCGCCCTTGGCCTTCGACGCCATCGTCACCGACGTGCCCTGCGCGGGCCAGGCCACCGGCACCGCACAGGCCGTGGCCACCGGCGGCACCGCACCGTACACCATCGCTTGGGCCGACGGCACCATCGGTGGAAGCATTTCCGGCCTGGCCGCCGGAACGCATCCGGTGACGGTCACGGACGCGAACGGTTGCACCATCACGGGGATCGTCACGGTGGACGAGCCGGCACCGATCGCCCTCACCGCCCATGTGCCCGACACGGTGTGCGTGGGCCAGCCCGTGCAGCTCACCGCCACGGCCACCGGCGGGCACGGCGGCTTCCTCTACGACTGGAACGGGCTGGGCTTCAGCGACACCATCACCGTGGCCTTCGCCGCGCCGCAGACCGTGCAGGTGACCGTGACGGACAGCATGGGCTGCGCCGGCCCCGTGATCATGCTGCCGGTGCATGTGATCGACATCGGGGCCGCGGGCATCTTCAGCTACGGCGACACCATCGTGTGCCCCGGCGGAACGGCCACCGTGGGCCTGCACCTCGAAGGCGTGGCCGAGCCGTACACGTTGCAATGGCAACCCGCATCGCTGCAAGGGCCGGGGCCGCACAGCGTACCGGTCACCGCCGACACCATGCTCACCGCGGCCGTGACCGATGCCTGCGGAAGCACCGCGCACCGCACCATCATGCTGGGCCTGGACATCGTGCCCGACCCGCAGCAACTGCCCCCGGTCACGGCCGTGGGCTGCGCGCCGCTCGCCGTCACCTTCCCCGTGCTGCCGCTGCCCTACGGATGCAGCTTCACCTGGGACCTGGGCAACGGCCAGACGGCGACCACCTCCGCCCCCACCGTGACCTACGGCGCGGGCACCTGGCCCATCGGTCTCACCATCACCACCGCGTTGGGATGCACGGCCTCTTCCGCCGGGCAAGGCAGCGTCACCGTCCACCCGTCGCCCACGGCCGCCTTCACCGCCAGCCCATGGAGCACTTCCATGGACGACCCCGAGATCGTCTTCACCAGCACCAGCGGCAGCGTGGACCATGCCTGGGACTTCGGCGACGGCCACGGCAGCCTCCTCACCCATCCCGCCCACACCTATACGGGGCCGGGCACCTACCCCGTGGAACTCCTCGTGGTGGACGCCAACGGCTGCACCAACAGCGTGACGCACCAGGTGGAGATCACCGTGGTGCATGACATCGCGATCCCCACGGCCTTCACGCCGAACCCCGATGGCGGCAACGGCGGGCAATGGACGGCCGGCGCGTTGGACAACGACATCTTCCATCCCTTCGCCCGCTTCGTGGAGGAGTTCAACATGCGGATCCACAACCGGTGGGGCGAACTCGTGTTCGAGAGCAACGACATCGCCATCGGCTGGGACGGCTGGTACCGGGGGCAGTTGAGCCCACAGGACGTGTACGTGGTGCAATGCCGCTTCCGCTTCGTGGACGGCCAGCAGGTGGAAAAGCTCACCGACCTCACCCTGCTGCGATGAACCGGCGCGCCGCCCCGATCCGCGCGGCCGTGTGCGCCGCCCTCCTCGCCCTCAGCGGCGCGGCCGGGGCCCAGGACCCGCAGTTCTCGCAGTCGTTCGCCGCGCCGCAATACCTCAACCCGGCGCTCACGGGCAACACCGACCGCCACCGGGTGGTGCTCAACCACCGTGTGCAATGGCCGGGCGTGCAACCGGGCTGGACCACGTCGTCCTTCGGTTACGACCACCGCCTGGCCGGCACCCGCAGCGGCCTGGGCCTGCACGTGCTGCACGACAAGGCCGGCCGCCACGGCCTGTACCACACCACCGTGGCCGGCGCCTACGCGCACGGCATCCGGCTGGACCGCCACAAGCTCCTGCGTTTCGGCGTGCGTGCGGGCTGGGCCATGCGCGGGGTGGACGCCAGCGGCTTCCTCTTCGCCGACCAGATCGTGCGCGAGGGGGCCGCACGCACCATCGAGACCGACCTGATCGAGCGGGTCACCTACATGGACATGGCCGCCGGCGCGGTGTACCACACGGACCGGTACTGGGCGGGCGTGTCCGTGGGGCACCTCAACCGGCCGGACCAAAGCCTGTTCCTGCACCAGGAGGCCCGCCTGGCCATGCGCACCAGCGTGCATGGCGGATACCGGTTCCCGCTGGACGGCCAGCACCCCGACCGCAGCGAGACGCGCATGACCCTGGCCATGCACTACAAGGCCCAGGCGAAGTGGGACCAACTGGACATCGGCGGCTACATCGACCACAAGCGCGTGGCCGCCGGCCTGTGGTACCGCGGGCTGCCGGTGAAGGCGTACGCGCCGGGCCACGGCAACAGCGAGGCGGTGATCGTGATGGTGGGCTTCGAGACCGAAAGCCGCTTGCGCATCGCGTACAGCTACGACATCACCATCAGCCGGCTCACCATGGAGAGCGGCGGCGCCCACGAACTGAGCCTGGCCTACGAATGGCCGCAGCGCACCAAGGGCCGCCGCCACGCGATCGTGCCCTGCCCGAAGTTCTGAGGGGGCGCCCCGGCCGATCCGATAGCTTCGCGGCGATGCTGGACCGTGCCCGGCGGCACCCGTTGACCGCGCTCACCCTGATCGCCATGCTGCCCCGGCTGGTGGCCGCACTGTTCAGCCAGGGTTATTTCGCCCATGACGACCACTTCCTGGTGATCGAGGCCGCAGGCAGTTGGGCGGCCGGGCATGATTACAACCACTGGCTCCCCTGGAACCAGGGCGGCGACCCGCGCCCCAGCGGCCACAGTTTCGTGTACGTGGGCCTGCACTACCTGCTGTTCATGGTGCTGAAGGCCGTGGGCATCACCGACCCGAAGAGCGTGATGACGGTGGTGCGGCTGCTGCACGCCGTGTGGAGCCTGGTGGTGGTGCGCGCCGGTTACCGGATCGCCCTGCGCCTTTCGGACCCCGCGATCGCCTGGCGCACCGGGCTGCTGCTGGCGCTGCTGTACTTCATGCCCTTCCTGGCGGTGCGCAACCTGGTGGAGACCGCCTGCACCCCCTTCCTCATGCTGGGCGCCTGGCGGCTGGTGCGCCGGGCGGAAGGCCCCGCCCTGCACGACCTGCTGGTGGCCGGCGTATGGATCGGGCTGGCGGTGAACGTGCGCTTCCAAGTGCTCTTCTTCGCGGCGGGGCCGGGGCTGGCCCTGCTGCTGCACCGCCGGTGGAAAGGCGCGGCGGCCTATGGCGCGGGCGTGCTCCTCCCCCTGGCCGTGCTCCAGGGCGCCATCGACATGGTGCTGTGGGGCCGGCCATTCGCCGAGCTCACCGAGTACGTGACCTACAACCTGGTGCATACCACCACCTATTTCGACCAGCCCTGGTACAACTACCTGCTGCTGCTGGCCGGCATCTTCCTGCCCTTCCTCGGCCTGGCCGTGATGTTCGGGTTCTTCCGCCGGTGGAAGCCCCTGCTGCTGTGGCTGCCGGTGCTGCTGTTCCTGGCCTTCCACTCGTACTTCCCCAACAAGCAGGAGCGCTTCATCCTGCCCATCGTGCCGCTCTTCCTGGTGCTGGGCTTCGTCTCCTGGGAGCAATGGCGATCGGGTTCGGCCTGGTGGCGGCGCCATGCAGGGCTGTGGCGGGGCCAATGGCGCTTCTTCCATGCGCTGAACGCCGGGCTGCTGGCGATCCTGTGCGTGAGCTATTCCAAGCGGAGCCGCGTGGAGGCCCTGTACGCGCTGCGCGATGAACGCCCCGTGCAGGGCCTGGTGATCGAGGACACCGCCGAGGGCGAAGCGCCCATGCCACCGCTGTTCTACTTGGGGCAATGGGACGTGACGGTGCAGCCATGGACCGACCCCGGGGCCGACCTGGGCGCGCAGCTCGACCGGTTCGGGCGGGGCCGGCCGGACGTGGTGCTGTTCTTCGGGCAGGAAGACCTGGACCGGCGCGTGGCCCGGGCCACCGCCGCCATGGGGCCGCTGCGCACGGTGGCCGTGGCCCGGCCCGGGCTGGTGGACCGCGTGGTACACTGGGCCAACCCGGTGAACCGCAACGAGACCATCACCGTGATGCGCACCGAGGCCGCCCGTTGACGGCCCACCTGATAGCTTTGCCCCCCTCTTATCGACCATGCTCGACTTCGCCGCCCTGGACTTCAGCGTTCTGCTCACCGCTGAGGGCCTGATCGCCCTGCTCACCCTCACCGCACTGGAGATCGTGCTGGGCATCGACAACATCATCTTCATCTCCATCCTCAGCAATTCGCTGCCCACCTACCGGGAGCAGCGCCTGGCCCGGCAGGTGGGCCTGGCCCTGGCCATGATCACCCGGGTGCTGCTGCTGCTCTCGCTCAGCTGGATGATGGGCCTCACCAAGCCGTGGTTCACCATACTGGACCATCCCTTCAGCGGGCGTGACGTGGTGCTCATCCTGGGCGGCCTGTTCCTGATCTACAAGGCCACGGTGGAGATCCGCGCCAAAGTGGGCGGGCACGACGAGGTGGACAACCCCAAGCGCCGGGTGCGCCGCCTGCACACCACCGTCCTGCAGATCGTGGTGATCGACATCGTGTTCTCGCTGGACTCGGTGATCACCGCCGTGGGCATGAGCAACGTGATCGTGATCATGGTGCTGGCGGTGATCATCGCCGTGCTCATCATGATGCTCACCGCCGGGCCCATCGCCAGCTTCGTGGAACGCAACCCCACGGTGAAGGTACTGGCCCTGGCCTTCCTGGTGATGATCGGCGTGGCCCTGCTGATCGAGGGCATGGGCGAGCACCTGAACAAGAACTACATCTACTTCGCCATGGCCTTCTCCGTGGCGGTGGAGCTGCTGAACCTGCGCATGGCCCGCAACCGGCTGGTGCAACGCAAGGACCGCGAGGCCCCGGAGGAGGACGGCTCAGGGCAATGAGCCCGGGCGCACGTTGGTGGGCACCGCCCCGCCGATGTTGAGCAGGATCACCTCGCGATCGTTGGACGGGCCGGTGTACTTCACCACGCCGTCCATGTTCACGTCCTCCACATGATACCCGGCGATGGTGCCCGTGGGCACCGTGCCGCCGACGGCCACCAGGACGGGGTCGCGGTCGTTGTCCATCCCCAGGTACCGCAGTACGTTGTCGCGCCGCACATCGCCGGCATAGAGCAGCAGGCGGCCGCCCACCGCTTTGGCCGCCTCGGCCCCGCCGAACAGCGGGACACTGCCGTCGGACAGGTCGATCGCGGCCGGCGTGCCGTCCAAGGCGATCCCTCCGGCGGACATGATGCCCAGGTGGTTGCGGTGGCGCACGGCCACGCGGTAGGTGCCGGCCGCCACGGGAAATTGGACCGCCGCCGCGCCATCGGTGCCCACCACGTCGCCGTCGCGCTGCAGCAGGGCGCTGCGTGTGGCCAGCACCATCGCGGGGTCGGCCGTGCTGCGCAGCTCCACCGTCACCCAGTCCACGATCGCATCCGGGCCGCCCGCCGCCAGCACCGCCGGGGCCGTCGTTTCACCGCCACCGCCCACGTGCGCATAGCCCAGCGCGGTGTACGGTTCCTGCAAGGGGACCAGGCCCCCGGCGCGCAGGGCGTCGTCCATCAGGCCGCTCACCGGGTCGTACGGGCCTTCGAGGAACATGCGCGGCCGCAGGGCCGCCCCGGCGGAGGCGTACGGGTCGTGGCCATCGAGCTGCACGGTGGTATTGGCCGGGTCCAGCCAGTCCCATTTGCGCGAGGCGGGCGTGGGGCCGTCCCAGCCCTCGGTGAACTTCACGCACCCGGTGGGCACCGTGGTGGCCGTGGCGCAATCCTGGGCCCCGGTGGCCATGTGGCCCACGATCCGCTTGTTCTGGTCGAGCAGGGGCGCACCGCTGGAGACCGATTCCACCAGGCCCTGGTCCCAGAACTGCCGCCACATCACAAAGCCCTCCCCGTCCACCCACGTGGTGGCGGGGTCGTGGTCGAAGGTGATCTTCTTCACGTCGTAGTGCGGGTGGTGGACCACCGTGCCGCTCTGGGGCACATCGCCGCTGCGGTCCCACCCGAGGTAGTAGGGCTGGTATTCCGCCGGCGGCGCGGTGAAGAGCTCCACCAGGCCGAAATCGGAATAGTAGTCGCTCGCCAGGGCGGTGGCGCCGGTGAGGGTATGGGCGGTGCTGCCGGTATCGCCCACGCACAGCGGGGCCTCGTAGTTGAAGTAGAACACCCACTGGCTGGTGTTGGGCTGGTAGCAATGGGCGGCCAGGTACACCAAGGGCCGGCCGGGGACGGCGGTGTTGTTGATGAGACTGGCGGAACATCCGCCGCCATCGGGCCGGATGAACATCACCACGCCGCGCTTCTGGGCCTGCCAATCGGCCGCCTCGGGACATGCGGTGTTGATGTGGCAGGGGGCCGCCGGGAAGCCCGGCCAGAAATCGCGCTCGGCGGCGGAGGCCAGGTGCGTGAGGTCCTTGATGGCGTGCGTGGCACCGGACACCCGCACCCCGCCGGGAGCGCTCCCCGGGGGCAGGCGGTAGGCGATGACCAGCGCCTCGCCGGGCAGTTGCTCGGTGGCCATGGTGCCGTCGGGGCCGCGGTTGGCGGCGGTGAAGCCCCCGATGGCCTTGCGCCGATCGATGTCGTGGAGATGCACTTCGGCACCCGGTGGCAGGTCCCATTGGTCGAACTGCACGGCCAGGCCCACGGCCCCGGGGCTGCGCAGCACCAGCCGCCCCAGCAGGCCGCCGTCGGGCAGGGCGGTCCACAGGGCTTCGGCCCCCACATCGATGGTCGCCTCCACGGGCCACCCCCAGCGGAAGCCGGCCGGCAGCGTGTCCTCGGCGGGGACCTGCACCGGCAGCACGAACTCGGGCAGGCCCTCTTCCTCCGGGATGCCGGGTTGCCAGCCATGGGGCAGGGTGCCGGTGCCCAATTGGGCGGTGGCCGGGAATGCGCCGACGAGGATCGCGGGGACGAGCGTACGGGTTCGCATAGGGTGAAATTACATCGCCCCTGGGCGCCGTCTCGGGCCCGGCTGACGATCGGTCCACACCCGGCGGTTGATGGCCCGGGTCAACGGCCCACGATCACGAACTCGGTGCGGCGGTTCAGGGCGCGGCCCGCGGGGGTGTCGTTGGTGGCCAGCGGCACGGTGGGCCCCATGCCCTTGAACGCGAGCCGGGCCGCCTTGATGCCCTTCTGCTGCAGGTAGCCCATCACGGTGAAGGCGCGGTCGTTGCTCAGGGCCATGTTGTCCTGCAGGCGGCCCACGTTGTCGGTATGGCCCTCGATGCGGATGCGCACGGTGGGGTTCTCCTTCAGGAAGGCGATCAGCTCGTCGAGCACCTGCTCGCTGGCCTTGGTGATCTCCGCGGAATTGGTGGCGTACTTGATGTCGTTGACGCGGTAGCTCCTGCCCACGGCGATCTTCTGCACGGCCATGTCCACTTCGGCACGGCCGTGGCGCACGGTGTCCTCCACGCTGAAGCTGCGCGAATCGAACACGTGGCCGTCCTTCTTCACGGTCACCACCACGTCGCCGCCCTCGCGCAGGCGAAGCACGGTGGCGTATGTGCCGTCGCGGTCGTCCACGCGGATGGTCTCGGTGGCGCGGGTGTCCAGGTACTTGATCTCCACGCGGGCATCGCGCACGAGTTCGCCGGTCTCGTCGCGCACCTCGCCCTTCACCACCAGGATGTCCTCGGGGCGGGCCTCCTTGGGCAGGGGGATGCCGAAGATGTCCAGGCCGCCCGCGCCGCGGTACCGGTTGCTGGCGAAGTAGGCGGTGCGGCCGTCGGCGCTCACGATCAGGCCGTGCTCGTCGGCGTCGGTGTTGATGGGGTGGCCCAGGTTGCGCGGCTTCCCCCAGGTGCCGTCGCTCTTCATGCGGCTGAAGAAGATGTCGTAGCCGCCGGCGCCGCGATGGCCGCGGGCGATGTCGGGCCGGCCGTTCTCGTCCACGGGCGGGCGTGCGGCGAAGTACATGGTGCGGCTGTCGCTGTGCAGGAAGGGGGCCTTCTCGTCGCCGTCGGTGTTGAGGCCGGGCACGGGCACCGCCTTGGACCACGTGCCCTTCTCGTCACGGGTGCTCTGGTAGATGTCCATGCCGCGGCTGCCGGGGCGGTTGGTGGCGAAGTACATGGTGCGGCCGTCGGCGGTGATGGTGGGCTGGCTCTCCCAGCTCTCGGGCCCGTTGACGGCATCGCCGACGGTCTCCAGGCGGCTCCACTCCCACTCCACCACGCCCCGGTCGATGTCCACGTGGTTGTCGTAGTGCGCCCGGTGGATGTCGCAGTTGCGGTAGCCGCGGGCATCGGGGGCTCCGCAGATGG
>JAVFAQ010000125.1:0-8761 GCA_034002325.1 Flavobacteriales bacterium
CCAACGTCAGCGCCGTGCCCGTGGGCAACGGCAACGTGCCCGACGGCTACGCCACCCTGTACCTGCTCGCGGCCGACGGCGTGATCATCGGCATGGAGGAGGCGCCCACCTTCGTGGTGGACGCCCCCGGCACATACGGCATCCACGCCCTGGTGCATGACCCGGCCACCCTCGACCCGGCCGTGATCGCGCCCGGCCTCACCACCCTGGCCGAAGTGGACGCCATGCTGGAGCAGGGCGGCGGCGCCATCTGCGGCAGCCTCGGCATGACGGGCGCCCCGGTGCTGGTGATCGATTGCGCGGCGCAATGCGCGGCCGATGCCGGCACCCTCACCGCCGCGGACGATGAGGTGTTCCTGGCCGGTGGGTCCGCGTCGTTCTTCGCCTTCGCCAACGGCGACATGCTGGTGCCCCCCGGCCACCAGGTGCTGTACCTGCTTTCGGCGGAAGGCACCGTGACGGCCACGGCCCCCACGCCCGTGTTCACCGTGAACGGCGCCGGCACGTACACGATCCACACCCTGGTCCACGACCCCGCCACGTTCAACCCCGCGACGATCGAACCCGGCACCACCACCATCGCCGGCCTGCACGCGCAGTTCATCCCCGGCGGCGGCGCCCTGTGCGGCGACCTTGACGGCACCGGGGCCACGGTGGAAGTGGTGGATTGCACGGACGATTGCACCGCCTACGCGGGCACCCTGTCCCCGGTGGCGCCCGAGGTGTGCCACGTGGCCGCGGGCACCGTGGTGGCCGCCACGCACAACGGCGATGCCATCAAGCCCGTGTGCTTCGAGCGCATCTACTTCCTCTCCATGGGCGCCCAGCAGGTGCTGATCAACGCCAGCGTCACCGCCGACTTCGTGGTGGACGCCACGGGCCTGTACACCATCCACACCCTGGTCTTCGACCCGCACACGCTCGATCCCAACAGCGTGACCTTCGGCCTCACCACCACCGCGCAGCTGGAAGCGTTGCTGGTGCAGGGCGGCGGCACGATCTGCGCCAGCCTGGACATGGCCGGTGCCGTGGTGCAGGTGGTCGATTGCCTGGCGCCCGGGCAGGCCACCGGCTTCAAGGTGTGGCCTTCGCCCGCGCACCGGACCATCCATGCCGAGGCCGCCGGCGATGCCCCCGCATGGATCAGCATCTGGACCATGCAGGGCACCTGCGTGCTGGCGCCCACGCCCATGCACACGGACGGCAGCACCGCCATCGACATCAGCGGCCTGCGGCCCGGGCAATACATCGTGCGCATGACGAGCGATGACCAGGTGCGCACCGAGCGTTTCGTGAAGGCCGAGTAGCACCGGCCCCTTCCACCGGCGATGATCCCGGCAGGCCATGGCCCTGTCCGGGATCATTGCATTTCCATGACGGAAACCGGGGCTTTCGCATGATCCGGGTATTGTCCGGGAGGTCCCTGCGGGCGTTGCTTTGCAGCCGCTTTGAACCGACCCATCATGCAACGACCACTACTCCTCTCCACCCTCCTGCTCATCACCGCAACGGCCTCCGCCCAGGAGACCGTCACCATTTCCACCAACGCCCAGAACGCGGACCAGGTGTACTACAGCCTGGCCAACGGCATCATGGCCACCCGCCCGCTCGCCGAGTGGGACCTGGCCTTCGAGATCACGGGCTTCACCTCCTCGATCCTGGTGAACACCGCCAAGGGCAACAAGGTGTACCACGTGGGCCCGGCGGGCGATTGGGACGCGACCACCGCGGCCACGCCCGAAGCCTGGACCGCACTGGCCAACTCCGAGACCAGCTGGAACGCGGGCGCCCTCACCCATGGGGCCGACGGGGGTTTCAACCTGGGTTGGGGCACCTACGACATGGACACCCACATCGTGACCGGTACTGAGCTCTTCGCCATTGAGCTGGCCGGCGGCACCTGGAAGAAGCTGCGCATCGACGGGCTGGTCACCGGCACCTACCACTTCACCTACGCCGACATCGACGGGTCCGACGAACAGACCGGCACGCTGGTCAAGACCGCCTTCCAGGACAAGGTCTTCGGCTACTGGGACCTCAGCGCGCATGCCGCCGTGGACCGGGAGCCCGCCGCCGCGCAATGGGGCCTGCTCTTCACCAAGTACCTCTCGGACCTGGGCGGCACCATGTACCCCGTGGCCGGCGTGCTGCACAACAAGGGCGTGCAGGTGGCGCAGCTCGACGGGGTGGACCCCGTGAGCGTGTACCACGCGCAGGCCGAAGGGCAGTACAGCTCGGACATCAACACCATCGGTTCCGATTGGAAGACCTTCAACGGTTCGGCCTACGTGTACGCCGATGATCGGGTGTACTACGTGAAGGGCGTGGACGGCGCCCTGTGGAAGCTCATCTTCACCGGCTACGGCGGAGGCGCCACCGGCACGATGACCTTCACCCAGGAGCTCGTGAGCGCGGTGTCCGTCAACGACATCGCCCGCAGCAACGGCCAGGTGATGGTGCATCCGAACCCCACGATGGACGGCCGTGCGCAATTGGTGCTCGATGTGCCGGCGGAGCAGGCCATGCTCACCGTGCATGACCTGGCCGGCCGGGCGGTGTTCGCCGAGCAGCTCACCGGCATCGGCACGCTCACCGTGCGCACGATCGACCTAGCCCATGCCGGCGCGGGCGCCTACGTGGTGCGCGTGGAGCATGAGCGTGGCGTGGCCACCACCCGCCTGATCGTGCAGTAGGCACCGGCGGAACGCCCTTGCGAGGCCCGCGCCCGAAGCGCGGGCCTCGTGCGTTCACCAGGGGAGAATACCATGATCGCGGTATTTCGGTCCCGCCCCTGATCGAAGTCCTTTGCATCCCGGCCACGTCCATTGCGGCCGCGCGTTCCCATCCCCATGCCCAAGCTCCTTCCCGCCGTGGTCCCGGTCGCGGCCGTCCTGCTCTTCCACGCCTGCGGCACCGCCCCGGCACCCGCCACCGACCAGGCCCCCGAACGCATCGTCACCCTCAACGGCACGCTCACGGAGATCGTGGCCGCGCTGGGCATGGGGGACCGGATCGTGGGGGTGGACGTCACCAGCACCTGGCCGCCCGAGGTGGAGGCCCTGCCCAAGGTGGGGCACGACCGCAACGTGCGCGCCGAGGGTGTGATATCGCTGGCGCCGGACCTGGTGCTGGGCGGCAATTGGCAGATGGACCCCGCCGTGCGCGCCCAGCTGGAGCAGGCCGGCGAGCGCGTGGTCTTGTTGCCCCACGACCTGAGCGTGGACGGCACCCGCACGTTGATCCGCCAGGTGGCCGATACGCTGGGCCGCAGTACCGAGGCCGCGCCGTTGATCGCCGCGATCGACCTGGACATGGCCGCCATGGAGGCCCTGCCCGCGCCGCCCAAGGTGCTGTTCATCTACGCCCGCGGCGCGGGTTCGCTGATGGTGGCCGGTGAAGGCACACCCATGCACCGCATGATCGAGCTGGCCGGCGGGCGCAACGCCGTGCAGGGCTTCGAGCAGTTCAAGCCGCTCACCCCCGAGGCCCTGATCGCCGCCGACCCCGACGCGATCCTGATGTTCGACACCGGGCTCGATGCGTTGCAGGGCCCCGACGGCCTGCTGCAAGTGCCCGGCATGGCCGCCACCGCCGCCGGTCGCAACAAGGCGTTCATCACCATGGACGGCGGGCTGCTGGCGAACTTCGGCCCGCGCCTGGGCCAGGCGGCCGCCACGCTCAACGCCGCCTTCAAAGCCGTGCCGCCGCGGGAATGATGTCCCGCCAGGCCCGCATCCTCCTGGTCTGCGGCGTGGCCTTGGTGGCGGCCGCGCTCCTCGCGGTGTCGGTGGGCGCCATGCCCGTGAAGCCCGCCGCGTGGTGGTCCATGCTGGTGGGCGGCGAGGCGCATTCCGCGCGGGAACAGGCCGTGCTCACGGTGGTGCGCCTGCCGCGCGTGCTGCTGGCCCTGCTGGCCGGTGCGGCGCTGGCCGCGGGCGGGGCCGCCATGCAGGCGCTCTTCCGCAACCCCCTGGCCGACCCCAGCATCATCGGCGTGAGTTCCGGTGCGGGCCTGCTCGCCGCGCTGGCCATCACCGCCACCGCACCGCTGGCCGCGGTCATCGGCGCGTGGGCCGGCCTGGTGGCCCTGCCCCTGATGGCCTTCATCGGCGCGCTGGCCAGTGCCCTGCTGGTGTTCGGCATCGCCCGCGAAGGCCGCCGCACCAACGTGGCCGCCATGCTGCTGGCCGGCATCGGCATCACCGCCATCGCCGGGGCCCTCACCGGCCTGCTCACGTACACCGCCTCGGACACGCAGTTGCGCAGCATCACCTTCTGGATGCTGGGCAGCCTGGGCGGCGCCGACCGCACCGCCATCCTGATCATGCTCGTCGCGGTGCCCCTGCCGCTGGTCTTCCTGCTGCGCACCCACCGGCAGTTCAACGCGCTGGCCCTGGGCGAGCAGCAGGCGCGGTACCTGGGGGTGGACGTGGAGCGCGTGAAGCGCCGCGCCATCGTGGCCACCGCCGTGATGGTGGGCGCGGCCGTGGCCCTGTGCGGGGTGATCGGCTTCCTGGGCCTGGTGGTGCCCCACGTGGTGCGCATGCTGGGCGGCGCCGACAACCGCTACGTGATGCCCGCCTCCATGCTGGCCGGCGCGCTGCTGCTGTGCCTGGCCGACACCCTGGCGCGCACCATGGCGGCCCCGGCCGAGATCCCCATCGGCGTGATCACCGCCCTGTGCGGCGCGCCCGTGTTCCTGTACCTGCTGGTGCGCCGGCGCAAGTCCCTGGCCGTGTGATGCTGGAGGTGGACGGCATATCGGTGCAGGTGGGCCGCAGGGGGCCGGTGCTGCTGCACGATGTGCGCTTCGCGTGCCGCCCCGGCACGCTGCTGACGGTGCTCGGCGCCAACGGTGCGGGCAAATCCACCCTGCTGCGCACCATCGGCGGGGAGATGCCGCCGGCCGCCGGTGCCGTGCGGTGGAAGGGCGAACACATCCAGCGGATCCCGTTGGGCGCCCTGGCCCGCGAGCGCGCCTTCCTGGACCAGCACGGGGCGGTGCCCTTCGCCTTCACCGCCCGCGAGGTGGTGATGATGGGGCGCTACCCGCACGCCGGCGACGTGCCCGGCCGGGCCGATGATGCGGCCGTGGAGCGCGCCATGCGGCTGATGCACGTGACGCCCTTCCAGCACCGGGAGATGCCGTCGCTGAGCGGGGGCGAACGCAAGCGGGCCCACATCGCCCGGGCCATCGCGCAGCTCGATGGTGCCACCGCCCCCACCCTGCTCATGCTGGACGAGCCCTTGAACGACCTGGACGTGAAGCACCAGCATGCCGTGATGAAGTACGCGCGCCAGCAGGCCGAGGAGGGGCATTGCGTGCTGGCCGTGCTGCACGACCTGAACATGGCCGCCCGCTACGCGCACCGCATGCTGCTGCTGAAGCATGGCCGCGCGCTGGCCTGCGGCACGCCCCGCGCGGTGCTCACGCCCGCGCACCTGGCCCATGCCTACGACATGCCCGCACACGTGCTGCCCCATCCGGTGGACGGCGGGCCGTGGGTGCATTTCGGCATGGACCCCTTGAAGCAAACACGTACACCGTCCGGCCCGGCGCCGCAGGCCGAACCCGCCCGCGCCGAGCTGGACATCACATTCCACATACCATGACCACCGCCGTCCTTTCCCTGAAAGAGCGCTGGGCCGAACTGCTCAACGCCGAACCCAAGACCCGCATCCGCAACGCCGCCCAGGCCCTGGGCGTGAGCGAGGCCGAACTGCTCGCCACGCGCACGGGCGACGGCGTGGTGCGCCTGCGTCCGGAGCACCGCGCCATCCTCGCCGAGATCGGCACGCTGGGCCGCGTGATGGCCCTGACGCGCAACGACGATGCCGTGCATGAGCGCAAGGGCACCTACCTGGGCGCCGCCATCAACCCCGGCCCCGTGGGCCTCTACGTGGGCGACGACATCGACCTGCGGATCTTCTGGGCGCCGTGGGCCTACGCCTTCGCCGTGACCGAGCCCGGCAAGGAGGGGCCGCGCCGCAGTCTGCAGTTCTTCGGCAGCGACGGCGAGGCCGTACACAAGATCTACCTGATCGCCGAGAGCGACGAGGCCGCCTACGATGCGCTGGTGGCCAAGTACCGCGCCGACGACCAGCACGCACCGGTGGAGACCGCACCCTGGCCGCCCGCGCCCGCCGAACGACCGGACAGCGAGGTGGACATCGCGGCCTTCCACCAGGAATGGCTGGCACTGAAGGACACCCACGACTTCTACGGCATGCTGCGCAAGCACGGCGTGTCGCGCACGCAGGCACTGCGCCTGGCCCCCGAGGGGAACTATGCGGTGCGCGTGGCCAACAGCACCTGCCGCGAGACCATGGTGAAGGCCGCCGCCACCGGCATGCCCATCATGGTGTTCGTGGGCAACAAGGGCATGATCCAGATCCACACCGGGCCGGTGGCCAAATTGGTGGACGTGCCGGGCTGGTTCAACGTGCTGGACCCCGACTTCAACCTGCACCTGCGCGAGGAGGCGATCACCGAGAGCTGGGTGGTGCGCAAGCCCACCAAGGACGGCATCGTCACCGCGGTGGAATGCTACGACGCCAAGGGCGAGCTCTTGGTGCAGCTCTTCGGCAAACGCAAGCCCGGCATCCCGGAAATGCCCGAATGGCAGGCATTGGTGGCCGGTGTGGAAGCGGCGCTGGCGCAGGGGTGAAACACGTGTGTGCGGCGATCTACGGTGCCATGACAGAGGCCTCGCGGATCGGTGCGTTCTTCGCGATCCCGATGGGCATGTGGCGGACGATCCAGCGTGTTGCGGTGCTTGCGGCGGCCTGCGCCGGGTGGCTCGTGGGCACCGCACAGATATCCGTGCAGGTGCTGGACGATGCCGGCGGGCGGTCCCTGCCCGATGTGCATGTGGCCTGGCAGCCCCTGGCGGGCGGCAGCGGCGGCACCGTGCTCACCGGCACCGACGGCCGCGCCGAGCTGCCCGTGGCGGCCGCACAACTGCACCCGGGCGTGGTGGTGCGTGCCAGCCACGTGGGCTACACCACCCGGCAGGACACGCTCCACGGCGCGGTCCCGTGCATCATCCGGCTGCGGCACGACGCGGTGGCCATGCGCGAGCTGGTGGTGACCGGGCAGTACGGCCCCACGCGCGCCGACCAGGCCGTACACAAGGTGCGCGTGCTGGACGAGGCCCATCTGCAACGGCTCGCCGCCAACGACCTGGCCGATGCGCTGCGCAACGAGCTCAACATCCGCCTGGCCCAGGACAACGCGCTCAGCAGCACCGGCATGAGCATGCAGGGCCTGGGCGGGGAGAACGTGAAGATCCTCATCGACGGCATCCCCATCATCGGGCGGCAGGACGGCAAGTTGGACCTCACGCAGATCGACCTCAACGGCATCGAGCGCGTGGAAGTGGTGGAAGGCCCGCTGAGCGTGAGCTACGGCACCAATGCGCTGGCGGGCACGATCAACCTGATCACCCGCAAGCATGCGCCGGAGCATGTGCGCGTGCGGGCATCGGCCTACACCGAGCACATCGGCCGCCTCAATCTGTGGGGCGGGGTGGGCAAGCGCTGGGGGCGGCATCACTTCAACCTGGACCTGGGCCGCGACTTCTTCGCCGGATGGAGCCCGGGGCGCACCGGCCTGCCCGACCTCGCGCCCGCCCCGGCGGACACCATGCGGTGGCGCCAGTGGAAGCCGCGCGAGCAGTACAACCTGCGCCTGAACCACCGCTGGACGGGCGACCGCTGGCAGCTGGGCTACAAGGGCGAAGTGAGCCACGACCTGATCACCGACCGCGGCCGGCCCGCCGCACCCTACTACGACGTGGCCTTCGACACCAAGTTCCGCACCGAGCGGATCGACAACGCGCTCTTCGCCGACCGGTACTGGCGCAACGGGCGCAAGCTCACCATGCTGGCCGCCCACGACCGCTACAAGCGCACCAGCAACACCTGGCGACGCGACCTCACCGACCTGGGCGGCACCCTCACCCCGGGCACGCAGGACACCTCGTTGTTCACCCTCACCAACGTGCGGGTGGTGTACGCCAGCGCCGCCGACAGCGCCCGCCTGCGGTATGAGCTGGGCGCGGACCTGAACCACGAGACCGCCAGCGGCGACCGCATCGGCGAGGCCCGCGGCGAGGCCATCGGCGACCATGCCGTGTACACCAGCGTGGAATACCGCCCGGTGGACCGCTTGGTGCTGCGGCCCGCCGTGCGCTACGCCTACAACACGGTGTACGGCGCGCCCATCGTGCCCTCCTTCAACCTGCGCTGGCAGCTGCCCCATGACCTCGCCCTGCGCGCCAGCTATGCCCGCGGCTTCCGTGCGCCATCGCTCAAGGAGCTGCACCTGTTCTTCGTGGACGTGAACCACAACATCGAGGGCAACACGCAATTGAAGGCCGAGCGGTCGCACAACATGAGCGCCTCGCTCACCTGGGCCAAGGTCGTGGGCCAGGGCCGGTGGCGCGCGGAGATCGGCGGGTTCCACAACGCCATCGAGGACCTGATCACCCTGGCGCAGGTGAGCGGCACACTGTACTCCTACATCAACATCGGCCACTACCGCACCACCGGCGGCACCGTGGGCGTGGGGTGGGAGAACGAGCGGTGGACATGGACCGTGGGCGGCAACCTCACCGGGCGCAGCGACGACCTGGCGCGCGAGCAGAGCGACCCCTGGCTGTGGTCGCACGAGGTGCGCGCCAACGTGGCCCACACCTGGACGGACAGGGGCTGGAGCGTGCAGCTCTTCCACAAGTACCAAGGCGCGCTGCAGACGTAC
>JAVFAQ010000126.1:0-8715 GCA_034002325.1 Flavobacteriales bacterium
GCCGCGCACCCGCCCCAGCGCATTCCGATGAACGCCTTCACCGAGAGCTTCAACCTGTCGGTCTCCGTGGCCATCGTGCTGCACACGGTGATGGAACGCATGCGTGCGGAAGGCGACGCATGGCGGTGCGACGCCGCGGAAGTGGTGCGCATCAAGCTGGGTTGGACCCGCGCCGCCATACGGGATGCGGACCGGATCGAGCGCCGGTTGCGCGACGACCGACGCGACGGCGGTGATCGCGCATAGCCGCGCGGCGGTCCCCGCGGGCGGGCCCGTCATGCGACGTCCGTGCCGCACTTCCACGATCGCCGGGAAGAGACAACGCCATAGATCGTCGTTGTGGGTTCGGGGCATGGACAACGCGCCATGGTTATTGACAGAACTTCGTTGACAATTGGAACCCGCCCTGTCGATTGCACGTACGACGCGGCGGATACTTTTGGTCCAAACCCTTAACACTCCATGACAATGGGAAAAGGCGATAAGAAGACGAAGAAAGGCAAGCGCACCGCCGGCACCACCGGCAAGAGCCGTCCTGCCAAGCGCAAGACGCGGGTAGCCGCTGCCAAGAAAGCGTCCGCCAAGAAGGCTGCGCCGAAGAAGGCGGCGAAGAAGGCCGCCAAGAAGGCCGCGCCGAAGAAGGCCGCCAAGAAGGTCGCCCGCAAGGCTGCTCCGAAGAAGGCCGCCAAGAAGGCCGCTCCGAAGAAGGCCGCCAAGAAGGCCGCCCCGAAGAAGGCCGCCAAGAAGAAGTAGTCCCTTCACGCGTACAGAAGCAAAGACCCCGGCCTTGGCCGGGGTCTTCTGCGTTCGGGGGATCAGGGTTGCAATCGCGTGCGTGCCCACCGGCCGTCGCCCAAGTGGTCGAACGCGATGCGGTCGTGCATGCGGTCGCCGCGCCCCTGCCAGAACTCGATCCGTGCGGGGCGTACCCGGAAGCCGCCCCAGTGCATGGGCCGGGGCACTTCGCCGTCGGCGCCGAAGCGTTCGCTCCACCGGGCGTACCGTTCGTCCAGGCGCGCGCGGTCGTCCACCGCCCGGCTCTGGTCGCTGCTCCATGCACCGATGCGGCTCTCGCGCGGGCGCGTGGCGAAGTAGGCGTCGGACTCCTCCGCGGTGGTGCGCTCGGCACGCCCCTCGATGCGCACCTGCCGCTCCAGCGCCGGCCAGAAGAAGGTGAGCGCGCATCGCGGGTCGCGCTCCAGGTCCATCGCCTTGCGGCTGTTGTAGTTGGTGTAGAAGACGAACCCGTCGGCGTCGAAACCGCGCAGCAGCACCATCCGGCAACTGATCGTGGCACTGCCCATGGTGGACAAGGCCATGGCGTTCGGCTCGGGCTGCCCGCCGCCCGGCGCATCGTTCATCCACCTTGCGAACAGGGCGATCGGGTCCATGCCGGCGTCCTCTTCGGTGAGCGCGGCCTTCAGGTATTGGTTGCGGTGGTCGATCGGCGCCATGGGTCTTTGCTGGGCGGCGAAGTTACCCGCATGCGGCCCGTTCCGAGCGGTGCCCCGGCACTTGCGTAATTTCATGCCCTCCATGGCCGGCATCTTGGACCTCGACCCGCGCAACAAGCATCGGCTGGCCGGCGGCCGCCTGCTGGTGAGCGGCCCCTATCTGCCCGACCCGTACTTCAGGCGGACGGTGGTGCTGCTGTGCGAGCACAACGACCAGGGTTCCTTCGGCTTCGTGCTGAACCGCCCGATGGACATCGTGGTGAACGACCTGGTGGAAGGCATCCCGCCGATGACCGACCCGGTGAGCATCGGCGGGCCGGTGCAAAGCGACGACCTCTTCTACCTGCACACCCTGGGGCCCCATCTGCAGGGCAGCGTGCCGGTGGTGGACGGCGTACACATGGGCGGCGACTACGATCAGCTTCGCGCCATGCTGCGGGCCGATCCCCGGTTGCTGCGGCACGTGCGCTTCTTCGTGGGGTATTCCGGCTGGGGTGCGCAGCAGCTGGACCGCGAACTGGAGGAACGGTCCTGGTGGGTCTCCCGCGCTGACCGACGCCGGATCATGCGCACCGGGCTGCCGGACCTCTGGGGCGAGACCCTGCGCAGCATGGGCCGCGCGTACGCGCTGGTGGCCAACCTCCCCGAGGACCCCACGCACAACTAGGGCCGGCCTTCCACCGCGCGCACCAGGTGCCCGGTGAGCATCGTGCTGAGGCGGTGGCCGTAGCGCTTGGTGCGGTAGGCCGAGACCCACCGCAGGCCGCTGACGGCATTGGTGAAGAACAGCTCGTCCGCCGCCAGCAGGTTCTGCGGGTTCAACGAGCACTCGTACACCTTGATCCCATGGGCCAGCGCCAGGTTGATCACCTCGGCGCGCATCACGCCGCCCATGCATCCGTCGCTGAGCGAAGGGGTGTACAGCACGCCGTTGCTCACGATGAACAGGTTGCCGCTGCTGCTCTCGATGATGTTGCCGCGCTCGTTCTGCAGCAGGCAATCGTCCAGGTGGCGCTCCTGGCTCCACAGCGCGGCCATCACATAGAACAGGCCGTTGAGCGTCTTCAGGCGCGCCAGGTCGTTGATCGGCTTGCGCATGCCGGGCCAGATGTCCACCACCAGCCCGTCCTCGTTCAGCGCATAGCTCGGCTCCGTCAAGGGGAAGAGTTCGATGGTGTACTGCCCTTTGCCGCTCTCGGGCGTGTATCGCCCGCCACCGCCGCGGAACAGGGTGAAGCGGCAGCGTGCGCTCTCGGCCCCGGAGAGCGTGACGAGCTCCACGATCCGTTGCTCGAACGCACGGCGGTCCATGCCGGCGGGCATGTCGATGCGCAGCACACGGGCCCCGGTGGAGAGGCGCGCCCAATGGCCGTCGAGGAAGCAGGGCCTGCCATGCACCAGACGGATGCTCTCGAACAGCCCGTCGCCGAAATGGAAGGCCCGGTTGTCCAATGTGATGCACGGCCGGTCGCCGGGCAGTACCTCGCCGTTCACGTTCACCATCGTCCTCATGGCCGCAGTCCGTTCGCGTCCAGCACGGCAAGTAGCGGGGCGTTGGCCTCCACCAGCAGGCCGCGAGCGCCGATGGCCCGGGCCGCCGCCACATCGCGCTCGCGGTCGCCGATCATCACCGAGGCCCGCGGGTCGATCCCGTGCCGGGCGCAGGCCCTTTCCAACAGCAGCGCGCCGGGCTTGCGGCAAAGGCATCGCCCCTGGTCCGGATGGTGCGGGCAGTACAGGATGTCCGTCAGCCCTACGCCGTGCTCCTTCAGCATGGCGTGAAGGTAGCCATGCAGCTTTTCCACGTCCGCATGGCCGTACAGCCCAAGGCCGATCCCGCTCTGGTTGGTGACCACCACCAACAGCCAGCCGGCATCCTGCAACAGGCGCAGGGCATCGGGCACTTCGGGCAGCACCTCGAAGTCCTCGGGCCGCCAGGTGTGCGTGCCGCGCTCGCGGTTGATCACACCGTCACGGTCCAGGAAGATCGCCCGCCGCCCCATGGTTCAGATCCCCAGTGAACGTTGGAACGCGCCCAGGTGCAGCACCAGGTCCGGCGAGAGCGCCGCCGTGTACACGATGCCGAACACCGCGCCGTGGAAGTGGGCGTCGTGGGCCACGTTGTCGCCGCCGCGCTTGTCCATGTACCAGGAGTACGCCAGGTAGAGGATGCCGAAGACCCAGGCCGGCATGGGCACGGGCAGGAACAGGAAGGCCACTTCACTGGTGGGCAGCATCAGCACCTGCGCGAAGAGCACCGCTGACACCGCACCGCTGGCGCCCACGGCCCGGTACTGCGGGTCGTGCAGGTGCTTGCGGTAGGAGGGGATGGACGAGGCCAGCACGCCGCCGATGTACAGGCCCAGGAACGACAGCCAGCCGGGCAGGCCGGGGGCGATCATGGGGTAGAGCATCTCCACATTGCGGCCGAAGAAGTACAGCACGAACATGTTCACCAGCAGGTGCGCCCAGTTGGCATGGACGAACGCATGGGTGATGAAACGGTAGCGCTCGCCGCGCATGCCCATCACGAACGGCTCGAAGAGCAGCCGCTGGAACAGGGCGGGGTTGTTGAACGCGGCGAGCGACACGATCCCGTTCAGGGCGATCAGGACCATGGTGAGGCTGGTCGGCATGGGCTATGGCGGCCGAAGATACCGGGCGCGACGGCAGCACGGCCCCACGTGCGGGCGCCCGCAAGCCCCGGGGGCGGAAATGAATGCCCGCCGATGAACGGATACCGCTTGGGATCCACTAACTTCGCGCCCTTTTTCCAGCCTCCTGAATGACCGCGCTCCGCAACATCGCCATCATCGCCCACGTCGACCATGGCAAGACCACTTTGGTGGACAAGATCCTGCACCAATGCCAGCTCTTCCGGGAGAACCAGGAGACGCAGGACCTGCTGCTGGACAACAACGACCTGGAGCGCGAGCGCGGCATCACCATCCTGAGCAAGAACGTGAGCGTGCGCTACAAGGGCGTGAAGATCAACGTGATCGACACCCCCGGCCACAGCGACTTCGGCGGCGAGGTGGAGCGCGTGCTCAACATGGCCGATGGCGTGATCCTGCTGGTGGACGCCTTCGAGGGGCCCATGCCGCAGACGCGCTTCGTGCTGGGCAAGGCCATCGAGATGGGCCTGAAGCCCGTGGTGGTGATCAACAAGGTGGACAAGCCCAACTGCACGCCCGACGAGGTGCATGAGGCCGTGTTCGACCTGATGTTCGCCCTGGACGCGAACGAGGACCAGCTGGACTTCCCCGTGGTGTACGGCAGCGGAAAAGGCGGCTGGATGGGCCCGGATCCCAAGAACCCCACGAACGACATCAGCTACCTGCTGGACGTGATCCTGGAGAAGATCCCCGCCCCGAAGCAGGTGGAAGGCAGCCTGCAGATGCGCATCACCAGCCTCGACTACAGCAGCTTCCAGGGCCGCATCGCCGTGGGCCGCATCTCGCGCGGCAGCATCCGCCCCGGCCAGCAGGTCACCTTGGTGAAGAACGACGGCACCCAGGTGAAGGGCCAGGTGAAGGAGCTGATGGTGTTCGACGGCCTGGGCAAGGTGAAGGTGAAGGAGCCCGTGGGCTGCGGCGAGATCGTGGCGATCATGGGCCTGGAGAACTTCGACATCGGCGACACCGTGGCCGATGCCGAGAACCCCGAGGGCCTGCCCAGGTTCAAGGTGGACGAGCCCACCATGAGCATGCTCTTCACCATCAACAACTCGCCCTTCTTCGGGCGTGAGGGGCAGTTCGTGACCAGCCGCCACGTGCGCGACCGCCTGTTCAAGGAGATCGAGAAGAACCTGGCGATGCGGCTGCAGGAGACCGACAGCCCCGACCGCATCCTGGTCTTCGGCCGGGGGATCCTGCACCTGAGCATCCTGGTGGAGACCATGCGCCGCGAGGGCTACGAATTCCAGCTGGGCCAGCCGCAGGTGCTGTACAAGGAGATCGACGGCCAGCGCCACGAGCCCATCGAGACGCTGACCGTGCAGGTGCCCGAGCAGTTCAGCAGCCGCGTGATCGACCACGTGTCGCGCCGCAAGGGCGAGATCCTCAACATCGAGCAGAAGAGCGACCGCGCCGTGCTGGAGTTCAGCATCCCCGCGCGCGGCATCATCGGCCTGCGCAACCTGCTGCTCACCGCCACCGAGGGTGAGGCCATCGTGGCCCACCGCTTCAAAGGGTACGAGCCGTTCAAGGGCGCCATCGCCACGCCGCGCCCGGGCTGCATCGTCAGCGCCGAGACCGGCACGTCCATCGCCTACGCCATCGACAAGCTGCAGGACCGCGGCAAGTTCTTCATCGCCCCCGGCGAGGAGGTGTACGCCGGCCAGGTGATCGGCGAAAGCCCCAAGCCCGGCGAGGAGCTCGGCGTGAACGTGATCCGCGTGAAGAAGCTCACCAACATGCGCGCCAGCGGCAGCGACGACAAGGTGAGCATCGCGCCCCCGGTGAAGTTCAGCCTGGAGGAGGCCATGGAGTACATCGCCGAGGACGAGTACCTGGAGGTGACGCCCAAGAGCCTGCGCATCCGCAAGATCCTGCTCGACGAGAACGAGCGGAAGAAGGCGGCCAAGAAGATGCAGGAGGCGTAGGAGACGAGCCGGCAAGGGCCGGGACTTGATCGGCCGCCCCGGCCCGCATCACAGCCGTACCCTCTCAATCACAATTCCCCGCCGGGTCGCACGCCGCGCCATCGGCGTTGCCGAGTTCCTGCAGCACGGGGGCCGGTCGTTCGCTCCAGGCCTGCTGCATGGCGCCGAGGAAGTGGTCCGCGGCCTGCGCTCCGCTCACGGCGTACTTGCCGTCGATCACGAAGAAGGGCACGCCCCGCACGCCGATGCGCTGGGCTTCCGCGATGTCCGCGCGCACGTCATCACCGAAGGCATCACCGGGCCACAGCGCGGCCACGTCGGCAGGCGCCAGGCCAGCCTCTTCGCCCATGCGTTGCAGCACGGCCTGGTCGGACAGGTCGGCGCCCTCCACGAAGTGCGCTTTGAACAGGCGCTCCTCCATGGCATCGCCCAGGCCCTTGCTCTTGGCCAGCTGGATCAGCCGGTGCCCGTCGTAGGTGTTCACCATCACGGCCTTCTCCATGTCGTAATCGAGCCCCACGGTGCGGGCGCGTTCCACCACGCCGGCCACCATGCCCTTCATCTGCTCGCGCGTGCCGCCCTTCTTCTTCGCCAGCATGGTGTACATGTCCTCGTCGGAACGCTTCGGTGCCGATGGGTCGAGCTGGAAGCTCTTCCATTGCACGTCCACGCGTTCCTTGTGCGGGAAGCGTGCCAGGGCGTTCTCGAATTCGCGCTTGCCGATGTAGCAGAAGGGGCAGGCGATGTCGGACCAGATCTCCACTTTCATGTTCATTGTCGTGTGCTTGGGTAGTTCGATCGGCTTGTCCTGCGGCCCCTGGGCGCAGCCCGCGAAGGCCGGCCACAGGAGCAACAGGGAGAGTGCGCGCAGCGATGCCATGCGTCACTGCTTCAGGAATTCGGCGTTGGCGGTGATCTCCACCAGGTCGCCCAAGGTGGCCGCTGCCATGCCGCTGCCCACGCCGAACTGCGTGCGGTCGATCGTGCCGGTCACCTTCACCCCGGCCACGCGGCCCTTGGTCATGGGGTGGTCGCCATAGCGGGCGCGCGCCGTCAGCTCCACGGCCTTGGTCACGCCCTTCATCGTCAGGTCGCCGGTCACCTTGTAGGTGTCCGCACCGGTCCGGGTGATCGCGGTGCTGCGGAAGGTGATGGCGGGGTGCTTCTCCACGTCGAAG
Organism: Flavobacteriales bacterium; assembly: GCA_034002325.1. Classification (GTDB taxonomy): domain Bacteria; phylum Bacteroidota; class Bacteroidia; order Flavobacteriales_F; family PHOS-HE28; genus PHOS-HE28. The sequence goes on from JAVFAQ010000126.1 coordinate 7,236, forward strand.
AAATCCGCGCTGCGCAGGTGGTCGTCGCGCATCTTGTTGTCGGTGTCGATGCTCTTGGCCTCGGCGGTGAAGTGGACCTTGGCCTTGCTCAAGTCCTCGTCAGGTCCGGTGATGGTGGCCTGGATCACCTTGAATGACCCTTCCACCTCGTTGATGCCGAGGTGCGTGATGGCGAAGCGGAGCTTGGCGTGCGCAGGGTCGAGCTTCCAGCTGGGTGAGGCCACGTTGAAGGCGAGCAAGGGTGCCGCGATGGCGGCGGCGATGAGCGTACGTTTCATGTTCGTTGGTCGAAAGTGTTGTTCGTGTTGTTGGTCGAGGTCAGGCATCGGCGGGTTGAAGCACGGAGCGCACGAAAGCGGGCATGGCCACCGGTTCGCGGCCCAGGATCTCCTTCAGCCGGCTGTTGGTGGCCAGCACCACGCCCTCGGCGATCGCGCGGGCCATGCCGGTCATGCCATCGGCCACCGGCCCAGGCAGGCCGTGCTGCACCATGCCGGTGCGCAGCTCGTCCAAGGTGATGGGCACGTGTTGCACCGGCTTGCCGGTGGTGGTGCCGATGGCGGCGGCCACGTCGGACAGCATCACCGGCTCACCGGCGGCGAGTTCGATCGTGGTGCCGTGCAAGGCCGGGTCGGCGATCACCTTGGCCGCGGCTTCGGCGAGGTCGGCGCGCCTCACCACGGACAGGCCCTTGGTGGCCGTGGGGTAGGGGAAGGCACCGCTCTCGGGCGCGTTGCCCCAGAGCATCGGCAGCACGTCCAGGTACAGGCCATCGCGCAGGAAAGTGTGCTTGATGCCCGAGTCCGCGATCATTTGCTCGGTGTCCTGGTGATCGCTGATCAGCAGCCCGTGGCCGGGCTCGTCATGATGGATGATGCCCTTGTAGAGGATGTGGCCCACGCCCGCGCGCTTGGCGGCGTCCACCACGTTCCGGTGCTGGCCCGGGCGCTTGCCGGGTTGCAGGTCGCCGCCGGGCACGAGCAGCACGGTGCCCACGCCTTGAAAGGCCGCTTCGAGCGATGCCGGATCGTCGTAGTCGCCGTGGCGCGCCTCCACGCCCTTGTCGGCGAAGCGTTGCAGCTTCTGCGGGTCGCGCGCCATGGCGATCAGGCGGTCGGCGGGCAGGAGGTGCAGCAGGTGGTCGAGGACGCCGCCGCCGAAATGGCCGCTGGCGCCGGTGATGAGGATCTTCTGTGACATGTGGACGGGTTTTGTCGTCGTGGCCTGCAAAGGTCGGACCAATTGATATATAATGGATAGTGGTATACTAAATGATAGTAGTGTCCTTTGGTATAGTTGTAGCATCTTTGCACCGTGAAAGGCGATCGGATGAAGAAGACCAACAACGACCCGGAGCGTGCGCGGTGCATCTCGGAGCTGCTGCCCACGCGCGATACGCTCGAACTGCTCTCGGGCAAGTGGAAGATCCTGATCATCATGGCGCTGGTGGTGAAGGGCCGTTCACGCTTCTTGGAACTGG
>JAVFAQ010000127.1:0-8524 GCA_034002325.1 Flavobacteriales bacterium
CGGCCTCCTCCTGGGAGAACGCGCCCTTCTTCACCCCGTTGGCCAGGTGGTTCTTGTACAGCACCCCCGTGTAGCTGAGGATCGCCCGGCAGGTCTCGCTGGGCTGGGCGCCCTTCTGGAGCCAGTCCAGGGCCTTGGCCCGGTCCACCTCGATGAAGGCGGGGTTCTGGTTGGGGTCGTATGCACCGATCTGCTCGATGTATTTCCCGTCGCGGGGTGCACGGGAATCGGCCACCACCACATGGTAGTACGGCCGGCCTTTCTTGCCCTTGCGCTGAAGGCGGATGCGAGTTGGCATGTCGCGTTGATTTGGGTCGTTTCCCGGAATTGGGGCCGCGAAGGTAGGCGATCGCGCGGGATCCCCCAAAGCGTCGTTTCGCGGTGGAAGGTGATCCCCGCCCGTCGAACGGGCCGACTTTCCCGACCTTCGCCCCAAGCCCATCGAACAACGCCATGTCCAAGCGCTCAGCAGCCTCGACCTCAAGGCCCGGCAAGTGGTCGAGGGTTTCCTGGCCGGTCTGCACAAAAGCCCGTTCCATGGGTTCAGCGTGGAGTTCGCCGAGCACCGCGCATACAACCCCGGCGAGAGCACCCGGCATATCGACTGGAAGCTGTACGCCCGCACGGACAAGCTCTTCGTGAAGCGCTACGAGGAGGAGACCAACCTGCGGTGCCACCTGGTGGTGGACGCCTCCAGCTCGATGTACTATCCGCCGAAGGACCAGGTGCAGGAGTTCAACAAGGTGGAGTTCGCCGTGCATGCCGCCGCCGCCTTCATCCACTTGCTACGCAAACAACGCGATGCGGTGGGCCTCACCGTCTTCCGGGAGGATGTGCGACTGGCCGAGGAGGCCCGTAGCAGCGCCGTCCACCTGCGGCACCTGATGCACCGACTGGAGGCCCTGCTGGCCGACGATGCGCCCCGGCGCGGGGCGGGCACCGGCGTGGTGGAGGCGCTGAACGACATCGCCCGCCGCGCCCACCGCCGCAGCCTGGTGGTGGTGCTCAGCGACATGCTGGACGGCGGCGACCGCGAGGAGCAGGTGTTCGATGCCCTCCAGCACCTGCGCTTCAACAAGCACGACATCATCCTGTTCCACGTGGCCGACCGGCGCCACGAGCTGGAACTGGCCCTGCCCGACCGGCCGTACACCTTCGTGGACGTGGAGAGCGGGCAACAGGTGAAGGCCCACACCGCCGAGGTGCGCGAGGCATACAAGGCCGCCGTGGCCGAACGATGGCACCGCCTCAAGCTCAAGTGCGGGCAATACCGCATCGACCTGGTGGAGGCCGACATCAATGCCGGCTTCCAGCCCGTGCTGCTGGAGTTCCTGACCAAGCGGGCGCGGATGTATTGATCGGTCCTTCGGGCCGACAAGCGATAGGAACGCTCCGCGGCGTGCCGGCCGGAAGGTTGCGCCCCGCGTCATGGCCGGGTCGTGCTCCGATCGAACCCGCGCCGCCGTGCCGTGTACGGGACCACATCACCCGCGCCGCACCGGCGCCAAAAACCCGACCGCCATGTCGCACGCACCGTTCATCACCATCTCCCTGCTGGCCACCGGCATCGCATCGCTGTGGGCCGCCTTCCTTCCCGCCGGAGACCGCTTCGGCACCGCCCATTGCCCCGCACCACCGCCCGATGACCCGCACCCGCGCTGCGTGTTCATGACCGTGTACGAGGGCACGGGGCTCGACAGCTGCTTCGTGCTGGCCACCCCCGCCCGCGTGCTGCGCGCCGAGGAGCGCGCGCTCGAATGGCTCGTGGGCGCACAGGCCCCCAACGGTGGCTACGGCGCCGGGGCCCACGCGCGGCAGGACATCCGCGACCCCCACGCCGTGGCCACCGACCCGGCCACCACCGCCATGGTGGGCATGGCCGTGCTGCGCATGGGCCACACCCTGGACCAGGGCCGCCATGCCGACCAGCTGCGCCGGCTCACCATGCACCTGTTGGAGCAGGTGGAACGCACCGCGCCGGGGGCCGTCAACATCACCGCTCCGCAGGGCACGCAGGCCCAGGCCAAGCTGGGCGCCCATATCGACGTGGCCCTCACCACGCAGTTCCTCAGCAACCTCACCGCGAAGCTGGGCGACCGGCACCCGATGAAGGCCCGGGTCCAACAGGCCCTCAACACCTGCACGGCCATCGTCCAGCGCGCCCAGAACGCCGATGGCAGCATGCAGGGCGATGGTTGGGCCGGCGTGCTGCAGAGCTCCTTCGCGGCCAGTGCCTTGGAGAGCGCGCGGGCACAGGGTGCCGATGTGGACGATGCCGCCCTGCGGAAGGCCCGCGACTACAACACCGGGAACTTCGATGCGCAGGAGGGCACCGTGGCGGTGGACCGCGCCGCCGGGATCACCCTCTACGCCGTGAGCGGGAGCAGCCGCAACGCCGCTGCCGAGGCCCGCGCGGCCACGGAGAAGATCGAACGCGCGCGCAAGGAGGGCCGCTTGCCCGCAACGGCGCCGGTTACGGTGGACAACCTGCGGGAGGCCGGGCTTTCGCACACCGAGGCCGAGCGCCTGAACACCGCCTACCAGGTGTACACCGCGGCCAACCGGCAGGCCCGGGAAGAGCGCGTGCTCACCGGCTTCGGCAACAACGGCGGCGAGGAGTTCCTGAGCTTCCTGCAGACCGGCGAGTCCATGGTGATCGCCAAGGACGACGGGTGGCGCACCTGGTACGGCGCCACCACCGACCGCCTGTTGGCGATCCAGGAGAACGACGGCAGCTGGCAGGGCCACCATTGCATCACCAGCCCGGTGTTCTGCACGGCCACCGCCCTGTTGATCCTCAGCATCAACAACGACATCGGCCTTCTGCTGGCCCAGGGCACGCGGTGAAGGGGCGAACGCGCGCGGCCCCTGCGAAGGGCAGGGGCCGCGTGGCACGGGCAAAAAAAGTGGGGCAAGCGATCCGCATCGCACCGCTACGACCGCCTGCCCTTGCTTTCTTCCGAACCTGGGGGATCCAGCGGGAGCTGGTCGTACGGGACTTGCCCCGCGCAAAGGTAGCGATCGGGACGATGACCGCGATCGCACCGGGCGGCCCGCTTGCCCGGCACGGCTCCGTCACCCCCGCCGGCTGTTCAGGAAGCGCACGCCCACCAGCCGGTCCAGCCGTTGCATGCGGTCGGTGAAGTAGACCATCACCAGGTAATCGTTCTCGGTCTGGAAGTGGTCGCCCTCCACCGCGCCGATGTCGGGCACCGAGGCGTTGTGGGGCATGGCCACGAAGGCGAAGTCGTAGAACCCCTGCTTCACGGTGATCGACGCGGTGTATGCGCTGCGGGCGGGGTCCCACGTCATGCGGTTCTCCTTGGTGCAGCGCCAGTCGGTGAAGGCCCCGTACACATGCACGTCATGCATCAGCGGGGCGGGCATGGGCAGGGTGAAATGCACGGTGACATAATCGGCGCCGAGCGGGTCGCCATCGAAGAAGTCGTTGCGCACGAAGAAGCGGCCGTTGATGTCGGGCTGGTCGAAGTACACGCGGATGTTGCGTTTCTCCTCCGCGGTGAGCCAGGCATGGGTGATCTCGCCGCGCGCGGGCTGCTCGATCCGCGCCACGCGCTGGCTGGCGAACCGCAGGTCCTTCAGGTCGAAGTTGCGGAACTCGTTGCCGCCCATGAACAGGCCCTGCTCGGGGAAGTCGTAGATGAGCTCGGTCCCGCGCATGAAGCGGGGCTTGAAGCCGGTGCGCAGGTCGTCCCACCGCATGTTCTGCAGCATGGCCACGTGCACCTCGGCGAAGGGGTCCTGCACGGGCAGGCGGGCGTGGCGCACGGTGAGGTCCACCTGCTGGGCGATGTCGCGCACGTCCACCTGGCGGCTGGCCACCACGCGCGCGTCGATGTCCACCGCCTGCTCGAACACCATGAACCGGCGCGTGAGCACCAGGTCCTCGGGGTCCTGGTCGCGGAACACCTTCAGCAGGTAATTGCCGCTGCGCGTGGGGCGCACCATGTCGTTGGGTATGCGCAGCTCATACTGCAGGAAGGGCAGCAGGGTGTTGAAGCTCTGGCGGGCGGCGGGCACGAAGTCGGCGGGCGGGCCCTCCATGTATTGGCCGGGCATCACGTCGGAAGGGTTCCAGTGGGCGTCGCAATGCACGATGGAGTAGGAGAGGTAGTCGGGGTCGGGGGCGAGGTCGTCGAAGCGCAGCACGAGGGCGTCGGTGCTGCCGAGCTCGATCACCGGCGGGGCCAGCTCGAAGCCTTCCTTGAACAATTGCACCGTGCGCACCGTGGGGCTGTACACGTGATCGGTGTAGCGCAGCGGTCCGGCCGACCAGTAGTCCTGGGCAGGGGCGTTCCCCACGTGGCCGGCGATCGGGGCGGTACCGCCACAGGCGATGCCCATCAGGGCGATGAGCAGGGCGGTGGGGGCGAAGCGGCGCAACCGGCGTCGGCCGGCCGGTGGGGCGGGAAACGGAACGGGCATGGGCGGCGTGCAATTTACTGGTGAAGGAACGGGGCCGTACTTTTGAAAGCGACACCATCAATGAAAACGACCCGCACCATGAAGACCCGTTCCCTGCTTGAACGCCTTGCCCTGCGCACCCTGCCCCTCCTGCTCGTACCGGCCCTGACCGTGGGCTGCGGCGGCTGCTCGGGCACCTCGGGCGATAACGACGATCCCGCCGGCGCCCATGGCACTGGTGCCGATGGGCACGACCACCACGATGGCCACGACCACGGCACCGCCGCCGACCGCGACGGCCTGGACGGTGCCACCGGCGTACGGACCGAAGTGGGCACCGACCCCGACCGCACCCCGCTCACGCCCGTGCAGGAGCGCGAGGAGACCGTGAAAAGCCTCGAGGGCCTGCGCACCGTGCTGGTCACCGAGCTGGAGCAGGTGCGCGAGCGCCTCAAGGACGGCACCCGACCGGCCGATGAGAAGAAGGCCGACACCCAGCGCGCCGCCGAACTGGCCCAAGGGCTGGAACGGCTGGACCGCACCATCAAGGGCATCAACGAGGCCGACGACGTGACCTGGGCCCAGGTGCGTGAGAGCTCGCTGGGCGCCGCGGCCGAGTTCCGCGAGTGGATGGCCCGCTACGGTCTCGCCAGCTAAGGCACGGCGCAGGACAACGCTCCGGACAGGGGCCGCCGGCGACCATGCCCGGCGGCCCCTGTCATTCGCCCGCGTACGGATCCCGACCTTTGCCCCGCCTTCGGCCCCCTTTCCCATGCGCATCGGCATCGTTTGTTATCCCACCTTCGGCGGCAGCGGCGTGGTGGCCACCGAGCTGGGCATGGCCCTGGCCGAACAGGGCCACGTGGTCCACTTCATCACCTACGACCGGCCAGTGCGCCTGCGCGACCACCCCAACGTGCATTACCACGAGGTGCGCGTGAGCGACTACCCGCTGTTCGATTACCAGCCGTACGAACTGGTGCTCACCAGCAAGTTGGTGGACGTGGCCAAGTACGAAGGGCTGGACCTGCTGCACGTACACTATGCCATCCCGCACGCCAGCGCCGCATGGATGGCCCAGCGCATCCTGGCCGCACAGGGGGTCCGCCTGCCCTTCATCACCACCCTGCACGGCACGGACATCACCTTGGTGGGCCGCGACCCCAGCTTCGAGCCGGTGATCACCTTCAGCATGGAGCGCAGCGATGCCCTCACCGCCGTTTCCGAGAGCCTGAAGACGGACACCTACCGCCACTTCCCGCTGCTGAAGCATGCCCACGAGGGCGGCCCGGGCATCCGTGTGATCCCCAACTTCGTGTGCATGCACCAGTACGCCCAGGCCGCCGACCCCGCGGTGCGCCGGCGCTACGCCCGGAACGGCGAGAAGCTGCTGGTGCATGTGTCCAACTTCCGCCCGGTGAAGCGCGTGGAGGACGTGGTGCATGTGTTCCTGAAGGTGCGCGAGCAGGTGCCCGCCCGGCTGCTGCTGATCGGCGACGGGCCCGAGCGGCACAAGGTGCAGGAGATCTGCCGGCGCAGCGGCGGGTGCGACCACATCCACTTCCTGGGCAAGATCACCCGGCCCGAGGCCGTCATGGCCGCGTGCGACCTGTTCCTGCTCACCAGTGAGAGCGAGAGCTTCGGCCTGAGCGTGCTGGAGGCCATGGCCTGCGGCGTGCCGGCGGTGACCAGCGATGCCGGCGGGCTGCCCGAGGTGAACATCCACGGGGTGAGCGGGTACACCGCGCCGGTGGGCGATGTGGACGCCATGGCCGCCCTGGCCGCGGAGATCCTCGCCAACGATGCGGTCCATGCCCGCTTCCGCGAAGGTGCCCTGGAACAGGCCCGCCGCTACGACCTGGCGCAGGTGCTGCCGCGCTACGTGGAGTTGTACGAACAAGTGCTGGAGGCCCGGCCGGTGTGATGCGGTACCTGAGCGAACGGGTGAGCGTGGACCGCGGCGAGGAACGCACCAGCGTGGTGATCGGCGCGCGGCTGCCCAAGTGGCGCGAGGCCATGCTGGTGACCTGGGCCCTGGCATGGACGGCCTGCGGCATCTATGTCGTGTACGCGCGCAGCGGCCTGCCTCCCGGCGATCCCCTGCGGCAGTACCTGCTGATCTTCCTCGCCTTCTGGGCCTACTTCCTGCTGCGGGCCGTGAAGGCGGTGCTGTGGCGCCTCAAGGGCTTCGAGCTGTGGCGCATCAAGGAAGGGCAGGTCACCATCAAGGACAGCATCCTGGGCTTCGGTACCGCGCGCACCTACTTCGTGGAGAACATCCAGCGGCTGGGCCTGCTGCGGATCGACCCCACCTCCTGGAAGTGGCAGCTCAACAACAGCGACTGGGTCATCGGCGGTGAGCGGCTGGGCTTCGACCACCTGGGCCGCAAGGTCGTGTTCGGAAAGGGCCTCACCGATGAAGAGGCCGCCGCGCTGCTGAAACTGCTGCAGCAGGAACTGCGCAGGGAGCGCAAGGCGGTGGCCGGGTGAGGTGCGTGGCTTCAGCCCGCGCTTCCCCTCAATCCTCCGCCGCGCTCCCGTCGCCGCACATGCGCACGATCTTCGGCGTGAACGAGCCGATCACCTCGATCAGTTCGCGCTGGTGGGCCATCACCGTGGCGATGTCCTTGTAGGCCATGGGCGCCTCGTCCAGCCCGCCGCCGATCAGCGTGATGCCGTGTTGTTCCAAGTGCTGCCTCACGTTCGCGGGGTCCAGCGTTTCCTTGGCCCGGGTGCGGCTCATCACGCGGCCCGCGCCATGGCTGGCCGAGGCGATGCTTGCCGCCACGCCGGTACCGCGCACGATGTAGCCGGGCGCCGTCATGCTTCCGGGGATCACGCCCAGCACGCCTTTTCCGGCGGGTGTCGCGCCCTTGCGATGCACGATCAGCTCGCGCCCGCCGTGCGTTTCCTTCCACGCGAAGTTGTGGTGGTTCTCCACCATGGCGGCAGGCTGTTCGCCCAGCGCCTTCGCGATGCGCGCATGGATCTGGTGGTGGCAGGCGGAGGCGAAATCACCGGCCAGGTTCATCGCCGCCCAGTACTCCTGCCCCTCGGCGCTGTCCAGTGAAAGCCACGCGAGGTTGCGCGCCTCGTCGGGCAGCTTGCATGATCCCTTCGCCACGCGCGTGTAGTGCGCCGCGATGCCCGCGCCCAGCCCGCGCGATCCGGAGTGCGACAACAGCGCGAGGTATTCGCCCGGTGCCAGCCCGAACTCGTTCCGCGGATCGGTGATCGCCACCGTGCCGAACTCCACGAAGTGGTTGCCGCTCCCGCTGGAACCGATCTGGCGCCAGGCGCGGTCCTTCAGGTGCCTCACCACGGGAATGGTGTCGAACTCGGATCGCTCCAGCACGGGGTGGTCCATGCGCTGCTCATGCACGGCGCGGCCGAAGCGCGTGTGCTCGGTGAGCAGGCGCTGGTGGTCTTCGCGGTGCGTGGCCAGCACGTCCGGCGCAGCGTGGAAGATGCTCAGGCACATGCGGCAGCCGATGTCCACGCCCACGCCGTAGGGGATCACCGCGTTCTCCACGGCCAGCACACCGCCGATGGGCAGGCCGTAGCCTTGGTGCGCATCGGGCATCAGGGCACCGGCCACCGTCACGGGCAGCTTCATGGCCACCTCCATCTGGCGGATGGCGCCCTGCTCGATGTGCTCGCGGCCGTAGGCCCGGTAGTCCTTGCGGGGCACCAGGTCGTACCGGCCCTCGCGCGTACGGTCGCGGCCCGTGAGCGCGTCGGAGATGGGCGCGTACAGCGCATGCTCCGCGTAGGCGGCGGGGGCGGCGGCGATGCGCGCCAGCTCGGCCAGCGCCGCCTCCTTGTTCATCTTGCGGTGATGCTTCAGCATCACGTTGATGGCGATGCCGATCGCGCGTCCTTCGGGGAATCCGGCGGCGATCAGGTCCTTGCCGTGGAGTTTCAAGCCTTTCATGGTCCGGTCGCTAAAGTTCACTTCTTCGGTGGATGGACGGGATCGAACCGTCACCTGCAGCGTCACAAGCTGCCGCGCTACCATTACGCCACATCCAACATGTGGGTGGAAGAGGATGGGATCGAACCATCCGCCCTTTGGGCTCCTGCCGGGCTTCGACCGGCC
>JAVFAQ010000128.1:0-8520 GCA_034002325.1 Flavobacteriales bacterium
TGTACGGTGCCGTAGACGTAGCCCTGCACGGGCCCATCCGCGGTGATGCGCCAGAGCAGCGCGGAGGTATCCTGGCTTGCGGCGACCGCCGGTGCGAGGAAGGACAGGACCAACAGGGACCGCATCATGCGGCAAAGCTACCGGTCAACGCCCGCCGAGCGCCAGCGCCAGCAGCACCACGGCGAGCACGGTGCCCAGCACCATGCTGATGCGGATCAACGGGTCCCGGGCGGTTGGGTGGGTGCGCTGCATGGGAATAAGCCTGCCCACCCATGACGCACGAACGCGAAATGGTTGCCTGCGGGACCCGGGGGCACCGCGGGGATCTCGCAACTTCGCCGCCCGGCCATGCTGTTCGACTCGCTCGACTTCGCCCTCTTCTTCCCGTTGGTGTTCGTGCTGTACTGGTTCGTGACCAAGCGGTCGCTGCGGGTGCAGAACATCATGCTGCTGGCCGCCAGCTACTACTTCTACGCCTGCTGGGACTGGCGTTTCCTGTTCCTGCTGGCCTTCAGCACGGCGCTGGACCACGTGAGCGGGCTGCTGATCCATGCCGGCCGCACCAAGGCCCGCAAGCGCACCTGGCTCATCATCAGCGTGGGCATCAACCTGGGCTTCCTCGGGCTGTTCAAGTACTACAACTTCTTCGCCGAGAGCTTCGCTGACCTCATGGGCGTGTTCGGCCTGGCGATGGACCCGGTGCTGCTGAGCGTGGTGCTGCCCGTGGGCATCAGCTTCTACACGTTCCATGGCCTCAGTTACGTGTTCGACGTGTACAACGAGCGGATCAAGCCCGTGCGCAACGTGGTGGACTATGCGCTGTTCGTGGGCTTCTTCCCGCTGCTGGTGGCCGGCCCCATCGAGCGGGCCACGCATCTGCTCCCGCAGTTGCAGAAGCCGCGCACCTTTCGGCGCGAGCAGGCGGTGAGCGGGTTGCGCCAGCTGCTGTGGGGGCTGTTCAAGAAGATGGTCATCGCCGACGGCTGCGGGGTGCTGGTGAACGGCATCTTCGCCGACCCCGCCGCCCACGGCCCCGGCACCCTGGCGCTGGGCGCGGTGCTCTTCGCCTTCCAGATCTACGGCGACTTCAGCGGCTATTCGGACATCGCCCTGGGCACCGCGCGCCTGCTGGGGATCGAGCTGTTGCAGAACTTCTCGTTCCCCTATTTCAGCCGGGACATCGCCGAGTTCTGGCGGCGCTGGCACATCTCGCTCAGCTCGTGGTTCCGCGATTACCTGTACATCCCCCTGGGCGGCAGCCGCCAGGGCCGGTGGAAGAGCGTGCGCAACATCTTCATCATCTTCCTGGTGAGCGGCTTCTGGCACGGGGCCGATTGGACCTTCATCGCCTGGGGCGCGCTGCACGCGGTCTACTTCCTGCCGCTGCTGCTGATGGGCCGCAACCGCGACAACCTCCGCGTGGTGGCCGAGGGGCGGCTGCTGCCCACCGCGCGGGAGGCCCTGCGCATGACCGTGACCTTCGCCCTGGTGTGCGTGGCCTGGGTGCTGTTCCGCGCGGAGAGCATGGCCGCCGCCGGCGACTACCTGCTGGGCATGGTGAGCGCCGGCCCCGCCGCCCCCACCGCGGTGGACATCGGGCCGCTGGCCTTGCTGCTGCCCTTCTTCATGGTGGTGGAGTGGTGCGGCCGCGAGCAGCGCTTCGCCACCGAGGTCATGGGCGATCGATGGCCCCGCCCGGTGCGCTGGGGGGCATACGCATCCATCGTGTTCCTGATCGGCATGTTCATGGGCACCGAGCAGATACCGTTCATCTACTTCCAGTTCTGATCCCATGCGCCGCTTCCTCATCGACCTGCTGAAATGGACCGTACTGGCCGCGGCGGTCTACGTGGTGCTGCTGGTGGTCGCCGGAAGCGTGTCGCGCGCGGGCCAGGGCCGCAACCTGCAATACATCCGCGGCTCGGACGAGATGCTCCTCCACCGGGTGCGCGACATCGACACCAGTGCGCGGTACGATGTGCTGGTGATCGGCTCGTCGCATGCCTACCGCGGCTTCGACCCGCGCATCTTCCAGCGGCACGGCCTGCGCATGTTCAATCTGGGGTCCGGCGCGCAAACGCCCGCGCAGGCCCGCGTGCTGCTGCACCATCACCTGCACCGCATTCGGCCCCGGCTGGTGCTCATGGAGATGTATCCGCATGCGTTCGCGCAGTCCGGGATCGAACCGGCCCTGGACGTGATCTCCAACGACCGGGTGGACCTGGCCACCGTGCGCATGGCCCTGGGCACGCGCCACGTGACCGTGCTCAACACGCTGGTGTACGCGCTCTTCCGGCAGGTGCTGGGCGGGGGCGACATGGATGCCGGGCCCCTGGTGCGCGCCAATGGCGACCGCTACATCAGCGGCGGCTACGTGCAGCGCGGGGACACCACGTACCGCCCGGGCCGCACCACGCCATACACCGCCTGGGAGCCGCTGCCCGCGCAGCAGCGCCACTTCGCCGCGAACGTGGCCGCCGTGCGGGCCGCCGGCGCCGACGTGGTGCTGGTGCATACCCCGGTGATGCCCGGCAACCGGCTCATCGGCCCCGCCCACGACGCCTTCACCGCCTACTGCACGGCCATCGCCCCGTACTACGACATGAGCGACCTGTTCGCCCCCGGCGACACCGCCCTGTTCTACGATGGGCACCACCTCACCCAGCGTGGCGTGGAGCGCTTCAATACGGAACTGGTCCGGCGCTTGGGCGCGGACGGGCACCTGGCACGGTGAGCAGCCCGTGGCCCGCCCGACCATGCCTCAGCCATGCCCGTGGCCGAGGCCCTTCCTTCGACCGACGTGCGGACCCGTCCCTCACAGGTTCCGCTCCAGCCACTCGGTCATCATGGTGAAGAGGTGCAGCCGGGTGGTGCCCCCGTAGATCCCGTGGTTGCGGTCGGGGTACATGAACTGGTCGAACTGCTTGTTGTGCCGCACCAGGGCGTTCACCATTTCGGCGGCGTTCTGGTAGTGTACGTTGTCATCGGCCAGGCCGTGTACGATCAGGTAGTTGCCCTTGAGCTTCTCCACGTGGTTGATCGGGCTGTTGTCGTCGTAGCCGGCGGCGTTGTCCCGGGGCAGGCCCATGTAGCGCTCGGTGTAGATGGTGTCGTAGTAGCGCCAGTTGCTCACGGGGGCCACGGCGATCGCGGCCTTGAACACGTCGGCGCCCTTGGTGATGCACAAACTGCTCATGTAGCCGCCGTAGCTCCAGCCCCAGATGCCGATGCGGGCCGGGTCCACGTAGGGCTGTTGTTGCAGCCACCGGGCCAGGGCGATGTGGTCCTCGGTCTCGTACTTGCCCAACTGGCCGTAGGTGATGTGGCGGAAGTCGCGGCCGCGCCGCCCGGTGCCGCGTGGATCGGCGCATACCACCACGTAGCCCTGCTGGGCCAGCATCTGGAACCACAGTCCGTTCCGGCCCGTGAAGCGGTCGCCGGCATCGTGGCTGTTGGGGCCGCTGTACTGGGTGATGAGCACCGGGTAGCGGCGGTCCTTTTCCATGTTCGGCGGTTGGATCGTCCAGCCGTGCAGGGTGAGCCCGGGGGACACTTCCGCGGAGAAAGGCTGCACGGGCTGCACGCCATGGTCCTTCAGCACCCGGGCCAGGGCCGTGTTCTCCTTCAGCACCTTCACCTGCTTGCCGCTGCCTTCGTGCAGGGTCACCACCGGCACGCTGTTGTTGGTGCTGCGGGTGTTGATGAAGTAACGGAAGCCGGTACTGAACTCGGCGTGGTTGGTGCCGCCCGCCGGCGAGAGCCGGGTGATCGCGCCGCCCTTGAGGCCCACGGCCAGCACGTCGGTGTTCCGGATGCCGCTGCGGGCGGCGGTGAAGATCACGCGCTTGCGGCGCTCGTCGATGCCCTTCACCTCCAGCACGTCCCATGCACCGCTCGTCAGCGCGCGCGGCGAGCCGCTGAAGGGCACGTACATGACATGGTTCCAGCCGCCCTGCTCGGTAGTGAGCACGAAGCCCTTGCCGTCGGCGGTGAAGTGCAGGTCGTCCGTCACTTCCACGTACGTGGGGGCGGTCTCCTTGTACACCACTTGCGGGATCGGCCATGCGCTCTTGGCCAGCAGGTTGGCGGTGAGGATCTCCTTGGTGCGTTGCAGGCGGTCCATGCGCATGAACCAGAGCACGTTGTCATCGGCGGTGAAGCCCAGGCGGGGAATGTATTCGGCATCGTGCGGAACGGTCACCGTGCGGCCGCTCACCAGATCATGCACGTGCAGGCTCACCACGCTGTTCACCTCGCCGGCCTTGGGGTATTTGAAGCGGTACTCGCTGGGGTAGAGCTGCCCTTGGTACATGGCCATGTCGAACTCGGGCACGGCGGTCTCGTCGCTGCGCAGGTAGATGAGCTTGGTGCCCTTGGGGCTCCACGCATAGCCCTGCACCAGGGTGAACTCCTCCTCGTACACCCAGTCGGTGGCGCCGTTGAGCACCTTGTTCCATGCGCCATCGGTGGTGATGCGCGTCTCCTGCATGGTGGCCAGTTCCACCACGTACAGGTCGTTGTCGCGCACAAAGGCGGCCTTCGAGCCGTCCGGGCTGAAGGTGGCGAGCCGCTGCTTGTTCTTGCTCACATCGCTCAAGGGCGTGAGTGCGCGGGTGTCGCGATCGAACACGTAGTGGTGGGCCTGGCTGCTGTACCGGTAGATCGGTTCGCCATCGGCGGCGATCATCAGTTTGCGCTCATCGCCGCTGAAGCTGTGGTCGCCCAGGCCCAGCGGGGTGTCGCTGCCCGCGGGGACCAACTCGCGCTGGCGCACGAGGATGTCCACCCGGGCACCGGTGCGGTAGGCGTAGCGGGCCAGCACCATCTCGTCGCCGTCGCGTTCCACCACGGTGTAGTGCTCGCCGTCGTTCATGCTGGCCAGGCCGCCCACCATTTCGGGGCTGAAGGCCCGGCTGGTCCAGATGGCCTGGTTGGTGAGCGCCTGCTGGGCGGTGGCCGGCACGGAGAACACCAGCGCGGCGGCCAATGCGATGGTGGGGACGGTACGGTGCTGCATGGTGCGAATATCGGTATCGCCTTCGGTGGAAGCAGCGAGCCGCCCTTGTTGCTCAGACGACATGAAAAGAAGCGTGCTCGGTCTCCTTGATGGTGAAAGAGTATGGGAGTGCGAGGGAAGGGCCACGTCCCTCGCACCCTTTCACCCTTGTATAGACCACTCTGTTGTCACCGGTTGAGTAGTACAGCCGGTGCCGGACGGTTCACCAAGTGATGCGCAGGGCTACTTGCCGCCCCGGATGATCAGGTCCCTGCCGAAGAGCCGCAGGGCGGTGGCGGGCAGGCCCACTTCCACGCGGCCGCCCGCTTCGCGCAGGGGGAACACCGCCACCGGCCCGGTCATGGCCATGCGGCAGGCCCCGGTGGCGGCGTGGTAGTGGAACCGATGCACGGCGCACACCACGTGGCCGTCCTTCACGAAGCCCTTGCTCAGCAGGGCGGCCTGGTGCGGGCAGCGGTCCTCCATGCCGCGCAACACGCCGTCCACCCGGGCCACCGCGAGCGCGCGCCGTCCCACCACCACCCGCACGATCGATCCTTCCGGCAAGGTGGCCAGGCGCTCATCCGGCAGCGGGGCCCATCGGTGGGTGCGGTGGAAGATCATGGCGGTGCGCACGGGACCCGATCGGTCACAAGCACTTGAACTGATCGAACGGCTCCAGGCAGGTGTTGCACTTCCACAGCGCTTTGCAGGCCGTGCTGCCGAAGGCCGAGAGCATCACCGTGTCGGTGGAGCCGCATTGCGGGCAGGGCACCACGGGCGGTTCCCCTTTCAGCGCGCGGATGTCGGCGGTCTTCTCCGGCGGGGCGATGCCGTATGCGAGCAGCTTGCGCCGGCCGTCGTCGGTGATCCAGTCGGTGGTCCATGCGGGGGCCAGGACCATGCGCACCTCCACTTCGGGCACGCCGGCGCCCAGCAGCTCGTTGCGGATGTCGGCCGCCATCACGTCCATGGCCGGGCAGCCGGTGTAGGTGGGGGTGATGGTGACCACCGCCTTGCCGCCGGCCTCCACCGCCACGTCGCGCACCACGCCCAGCTCCAGCACGCTGATCACCGGGATCTCCGGGTCTTTCACACGGTCGAGGAGTTCGCGGATGCGGGCCTGGTCGATCATGGGGAAGGTGCCCCGACCGGTGCCGCCTTGGTGCAGCACCGCAGGCCGGGCGTCACTGTTTTCGGAAGTCGCCGTTGCGCCAGGCCTCCACGAACTGGGCCCAGGCGATGGGGTTGAACAGGTTCACCGTGGGCGTGCCGCCGGCGTGGTAGAGCTGGGTGCGGTCCATCGCCATCTGGTACTGGAAGCTCTGGTAGGCATCGGGCGGCATGTTCTCCATGCGCTGCACCATTTCGGCGGGGCTGAGGTTGCGCATGGCCAGTTGGAAGTCGTCCTCGGCCAGCTTCACGTTGAGGAAGGCCTCGCGGAACTGCTCGCGCGAGGGCCAGGGGTACACCTTGAACTCGCTCAGCATCACCGTGTCGCGCGCCATGGCGTGGATCATGGAGTACTTGTTCTCGGCAAGGTCCGTAGGGATCACGTACTGCGAGCGCTGGAAGCCCACGGCGCTGAACAGCAGGGTGTCGCCTTCCTGGGCCACGAAGCTGAAGTAGCCGAACACATCGCTCATGGTGCCGCGATAGGTGTTCTTGATCATGATGTTGGTGAAGGGCACGGGCGTGAGGCTGTCGGTGACCACCACACCGCTGAACTGCACCAGGTGCCGCTCGTCGGTCTGGGCCCATGCGCCGATGGCCGCGCACAGGGCCACCACCACGGAAAGGACGCGGGATCGCATGGTGCGAAGGTAACGGTGCGGCCGTGCGGGCAGGGGATGGGGCGTGGCGGCTTTTGGTAATATTGGCGAAGCAACCGACCGCATGCGCCACATCCTCCTGCTCCCGGCCCTGGCCGCCGCCCTCTTCGCCCACGCCCAGATCGTCATCGGCCCGGCCGACATGGCCTCCGCCGGCGACACCGTGCCGTACGTCACCACCGTGGCGGCCGACATCGAACCCGCCATCACCGGCAACGGCATCACTTGGGACTTCAGCGACCTGGCGCCGGGCCTCGCGGGGGCCGATATCATGGTGAGCGTGGGCAGCACCCCGCTGCTCTACCAGTTCTTCTTCAACAACCCGCTCCTGTACCCCGCCAACCAGGCGGACCATGCCGTGCGCGGCCAGGCCATGGAACTGGCCACGGTGCAGGTGCAGGACGTGTACGAGTACTTCAAGTCCGACGGCACCAGCCACCGCAACGTGGGCTTCGGCGCCACCATCAACGGCCTGCCCGCCTCGGTGCGCCGCATTCCGGTGGACCATGTGCATCGCTTCCCGTTGCAGTACGGCGACCAGGACACCTCGTTCAGCGCGTTCGAGATGGAGGTGCCCGGCATCGGCTTCCTGCGCGAGGAGCAATGGCGCTACAACACCGTCGATGGCTGGGGCACCCTGCTGCTGCCCGGCGGCGCCTCCCATGAGGTGCTGCGCGTGGCGAGCGTGCTGCACCGCCGCGACAGCGTGTACATCGAGCAGTTCGGCGTGGGCTTCGCGATCGACCAGCCCGAGACCGTGGAGCACAAATGGATCGCCGCCGGCATGGACTTGCCCGTGCTGCACGTGACCACCGTGGCCGGCGTGCCCACCACCGCCCGCTACCGGCCCGGGCTGGCCACCGCGGTGAACGCCGCCACCCTGCCTGCCGGACAAGCAGGCGCGCCGGGGGCGCACCTGCACCTGGTCCCCAACCCGGCGTGCACCGTCGTGGCCCTGCATCTGCCCGATGGGCCGCACGGCCATGTGCAGGTGATCGATGCCACGGGCCGCACGGTGGTCCCCCCGCAGCACATCGCCGGCCGGCGCTCCATCGAGCTGCCCGTGGGCACCTTGGCACCGGGGGCGTACGTGGTGCGCTTCCTCGGGGCGAACGGCACGCGGAGCGGGCGGTTGATCGTGGAGTGACCGCGCGCGATCACATGA
Source organism: Flavobacteriales bacterium (assembly GCA_034002325.1). Lineage (GTDB taxonomy): Bacteria > Bacteroidota > Bacteroidia > Flavobacteriales_F > PHOS-HE28 > PHOS-HE28. The sequence goes on from JAVFAQ010000128.1 coordinate 7,994, forward strand.
GCGGCGCGGCCCGGCCAACGGCGCCGCATACCTTCGCGGCCTACCAACCACACCATCCGATGAAACTTGGACGCAACGTCATCCTGCTGATCGTGCTCGGCGCGATCGCCCTGTACGGCATCACCTTCTACAACGGCACCATCACCGCCGAGGAAGGCGTCAAGGGCCAGTGGGCCAAGGTGGAGAGCGCCTACCAGATGCGCGCCGACAAGTCCAAGAACCTCGAGGCCATCGTCAACCAGGCCGCCGACTTCGAGAAGGAGACCCTCACCGAAGTGATCGAGGCCCGCAGCCGCGCCACGTCGATCAACATCAATGCGGAGAACCTCACGCCGGAGAACATCGCGGCCTTCGAGCAGGCCCAGGCACAGTTCAGCGGCTCGCTGGGTCGCCTGCTGGCCACCATCGAGCGCTACCCCGAGCTCAAGGCCATGGGGCTCTACGGTGATTTCATGGCCGAGTACTCCGGCATGGAGAACCGCATCAAGACCGAGCGCGACCGTTTCAACGACGCCGCCCGGGCCTTC
>JAVFAQ010000129.1:0-8507 GCA_034002325.1 Flavobacteriales bacterium
GCAGCATCCGTACCTGGAGGAAAGCGTACACCATCAGATCTGACCCGCAAGCATGAACCACGGCCCCGGGCGGGCTTCGATACAGTGACCGAACAATGACCAAGCTCCTGATCCTGCTCGTCATCATCCTGGGCATCCTGGCGATCGCCCAGCTGGCGCGGGTCTACGAACTCACCTCCCGCCTGCGGGGCAAGCGGGAAGAGGACATCTCCGACGCGGACAACCGGTTCAACGGCCGCATGATGCTGGTGTTCATGGTGGCCTACTTCGCCTTCTTCCTGTGGTTGATCCTGGCCTACGACAAGCACATGCTGCCGGTGGCCGCCAGCGAGCACGGGGCGGACATCGACGCGCTGATGAACTTCAACTGGGCCATCCTGGCGGTGGCCTTCGTGATCACCAACGTGCTGCTGTTCTGGTTCAGCTACAAGTACATCTACAACAGCGCCCGGCGCGCCCACTGGTACCCGCACAACAACCGCCTGGAGCTGATCTGGACGGTGATCCCGGCGGCCGTGCTGGCGGTGATCATCATCTACGGCCTCACCACCTGGAACCGGATCACCGCCCTGCCGGGCCCCGGGGCCATCGAGGTGGAGATCTACGCCAAGCAGTTCGACTGGACCGCCCGCTACCCCGGTGCGGACGGCGTGCTGGGGGCCTCGGACTTCCGGCTGATCAACGGCACCAACCCCCTGGGCGTGGCCACCCCGCAGAGCCTGGCCACCCGCATGGCGGAGATGGACGCCGACATCCATGCGCTGGACAGCGTGCTGGGCCATGCCGTGCTGGCGGACAACCGGCGGGCGGAGCTCAGCGACCAGGTGGAGCGCCTGCGCCGACACAAGTCCCGCCTGGTGAACCTGGAGCAGGTGATGCAGCAGGACATCGCCCAGAAGGGACCGGGCAGCGTGTACCTTGCCGGTGCCGATGACATCGTGACCAAGGACTTCCACCTGCCCAAGGGGCGGGAGGCGCACCTGCTGATCCGCTCGCGCGACGTGCTGCACAGCGCGTACATCCCCCACATGCGCGCCCAGATGAACGCGGTGCCGGGCATGACCACCATGATCAAGATGACGCCCACGATCACCACCGACAGCATGCGCACGCACGTGATGAAGAACGATGCGTTCGACTTCATCCTGCTGTGCAACAAGATCTGCGGCGCCAGCCACTACAACATGCAGATGCCCCTGATCGTGACCACGCCCGAGGAGTACGCCGCGTGGTACAAGGAGGCACAGAACAAACCGTTCGAGGCCCCCGAGGAGCCGGCCGCCGCCGCCCCGCAGGCCACCGAGGCCCAGGCGGACACCACCGCCCTGGCCGAACAGTAGACCGAACCGAAGACCGTCAGACCCATGGCCACCACCGCCCCCGCGGGCCACCACGCCCACCACCACGAGGAGAGCTTCATCTCGAAGTGGATCTTCTCCCAGGACCACAAGATGATCGGGAAGCAGTTCCTGGTCACCGCCATATGCATGGCCTGGGTGGCGGTGATCATGTCCATCCTCTTCCGCCTGCAGCTGGCCTGGCCGGGCGAGGGCTTCGCGTTCACCAACTTCTTCCTCGGCGACAAATGGGCGCCCGGCGGCGTGCTGGACCCCAACATGTACCTGGCGCTGGTCACCATCCACGGCACCATCATGGTGTTCTTCGTGCTCACCGGCGGGCTCAGCGGCACCTTCGCCAACCTGCTCATCCCCTTGCAGATCGGTGCGCGCGACATGGCCAGCGGCTTCGTGAACATGCTCAGCTACTGGTTCTTCTTCACCAGCAGCATCGTGATGCTGGCCTCGCTCTTCGTCGAGGGCGGCCCGGCCTCCAGCGGCTGGACGGTGTACCCGCCGCTGAGCTCCCTGCCCCAGGCCATGCCCGGCTCGGGCGCCGGCATGACCCTGTGGCTGGTGAGCATGGTGCTGTTCATCGCCAGCTCGTTGATGGGCGGCCTGAACTACGTGGTGACGGTGCTGAACCTGCGCACCAAGGGCATGCGCATGACCCGCATGCCGCTCACCGTGTGGGCCCTGTTCCTCACCGCCGTGGTGGGCATCCTGAGCTTCCCCGTGCTGCTGAGCGCCGCGCTGCTGCTGCTGATGGACCGCTCCCTGGGCACCAGCTTCTACCTGAGCGAGATCCACATCGCCGGCGAGGCGCTGGAGAACATGGGCGGCTCGCCGATCCTGTTCCAGCACCTGTTCTGGTTCCTGGGCCACCCCGAGGTGTACATCGTGATCCTGCCCGCCTTCGGCATCACCTCGGAGATCATCTCCACCAACGCGCGCAAGCCCATCTTCGGCTACCGCGCCATGATCGGCTCGCTGATCGCCATCGCCTTCCTGAGCTTCCTGGTCTGGGGCCACCACATGTTCGTCACCGGCATGAACCCCTTCCTGGGCAGCGTCTTCGTGTTCACCACCCTGCTGATCGCCATCCCGTCGGCGGTGAAGGTGTTCAACTACATCACCACCCTGTGGCGCGGCAACATCGTGATGACCCCCGCGATGCTCTTCAGCATCGGCCTGGTGGCCACCTTCATCGCCGGCGGCCTCACGGGGATCATCCTGGCCGACAGCGCGCTGGACATCAACGTACACGACACCTACTTCGTGGTGGCGCACTTCCACATCGTGATGGGCATGAGCGCCATCTTCGGCATGTTCGCCGGCATCTACCACTGGTTCCCCAAGATGTACGGCAAGATGCTCAACACCAAGCTGGGCTACGTGCACTTCTGGGTCACCTTCACCTGCGCCTTCGGGGTGTTCTTCCCGATGCACTTCATCGGCCTGGCCGGTGCCCCCCGCCGCTACTACAGCTACAGCGAGTTCCCCATGTTCGACGGCGTGGTGGACCTGAACATCCTGGTGACGGTCTTCGCCATCATCGGCGCCATGGCCCAGGCGGTGTTCACCTACAACTTCTTCTACAGCGTGTTCCGCGGGCCCAAGGCCGTGCAGAACCCCTGGCGCGCCAACAGCCTGGAGTGGACCACGCCGGTGGAGCATGTCCACGGCAACTGGCCCGGCCCGCTTCCGGTGGTGCACCGCTGGCCCTACGACTACAGCAAGCCGGGCAAGGCCGAGGACTTCGTGCCCCAGACCGTGCCGATCGAGGAGGGCGAGGAGGAGCATTGAGGGTAGTTGTCAGCTATCAGTTGTCAGCTGTCAGTTGTCAGTGCGGGAGACTGCCTCCCCTGCCTCCTGCCTCCCTGCCTCCGGCAGGCAGGCTGACTGCTGACTGCTGACTACTGACTGCTGACTACTGACTGCTGACTACTGACTACTGACTACTGCCTCCTGCCTCCTGCCTCCTGCCTACTGACTGCTCGCCCCACCTTTGCGGCCATGCGCGCGCTGGCCCTCGTCCTGTCCTTGATCGCCCTGGGGCCCGCCCGCGCCCAGCTCTTCGACAGCATCGCGCACTTCGCGGCCGAGCGACCGCGCTTCGTGGCGAAGGTGGACCTGCGCGGCAGCTTCATCAGCAACCACAGCGCCCGTGTGGCCGGCGTGAAAGTGGGCCTGGAGCATGCGCGGCGCTTCCAATACGGCATCGGCTACCACTTCCTGCTCTCGCCGGTGCGGCGGTGGACCGCATTGGACGACGGGCGTGAGGTGGAGCTGGGCCTGCGCCTGGGCTACGTCGCCCCGTACGTGGACCACGCCTTCTACCAACGCGGCCCCTGGGAGGTGCGGATCCCGGTGCAGGTCGGCATCGGCCGCGGATCGCAGGTGTACCGCGATGCCAATGGCCGCCGCCAGGTACACCGCCGCACCGCGCTGGTGGTCTACGAGCCGGCCATGACCGTGCAGTACCGTTTCATGCGCTACTTGGGCGCGGGCGCGGGCTGGGGCTTCCGCTTGGTGTGGCAGACCGACGGACCGCTCGGCGAGGCCCTCACCGCCCCGATCTACACCTTCGGGCTGCGGGTGTTCTTCGGGGAGTTGTGGAGGGATGTGCGCGGCGGGTGATCGCCACGCCCGGTACATGGCACCTCGCTCATGTGCCGGCCGCCCGGTACGCCCCGGCCACGCTCAAGGCCAGCGTTCCGGCCAGGATCGTGGCGTAGCCACAGAGCTGCCTGCCGTACCTGTCTGCCGGAGGCAGAGGCATGGCTACCGAGTTCCTGTTCATGTGGAGCGTAGGCACAGCCTACGCTCAGAACCCGCCGCGCACGCTACGCCTAGTTGGGTTTCGCCCCGTGGCCGGAAGGGGGAGCCGGATCCCTCAGACCTGCCGCGCTGGGGCCGTGCCCTGATCGGCGCGGCGTTCATCGTTGTGCTGGTGGCTGGCGTGGTGTGGTTCGATTGATTTGCGGTCCGAACCAGCTACATCCAGGTTAGCGGGGGCTATTGAGTCACTTTGGGACATTCACATGGCGTACCATCTAACATGAAGCAAGTCGGTGGTTTGATGTACAAACCTTCGCTATCAATAAATCCAACTTGCCTCTTAGTAATACCATCATCGTAGTAGTCGATCATCGTCCCTGCGCCATTAACTAAGTCCGCCTCGAGTATTCGCTTGCCTTCTTCATTCCATTCCTCCCAATGTCCATGAACTTTACCGTTTCTATATGGTGTCAAAGCTCGCAGCTTTCCATTGGGGTGCCACTCCTTATAGTATTGGTCGAACGTACCGTCCTTAAAATGATACTCACGGTATACTTCTCCATTGGAGAAGTATACCCGAACAAGTTTCGCATCTCCTTCAAGGATTTGTTTTCGCAAGTAGGTTGATCCATCGATGGAGATACTATCAATGAGCACACTGTCGATTAGCTGTTGCCCTCGACAATGCAGAAAGGACAAGAGCGATATGCATACAAGAAACAGAAGTTTCATTATTCAGGCATTGGACCATAATCACGCACCTCCCTGCTCTTCTCTACTTCAACAGGAACTAAATCCGTCGTTGTGACTTTGTAGTCGAATGTAATCCTATAGCCATAGCTCTCACCAGTTCCTGTATCTCCAGTGTATAAAGGTGGTGCTGTCGTCACGTTCTTTAATTCAATACCCATGGCACCTTTGACGTAGTCCGTTAAGATGTCAGTAGCCCAAGACGTGTCACCATCCTTCGGGCTACCCGGTCCAACGTACTGTACGTTAACACCAGTGATATCATTGGCATGCTTCTTTAAAAAGCCACCAAAATTCGGCCCATCGAAGCCTTCAGATTCAAACATTCCACTTCCTTCTGCAAATTTCGCTTGCTTGGTAACCGTGTTCTGAACGGGACGCATTTCTGTTTCAGTGTACGTCTCCACACGAAGAACAGGTCGCTGCAAATAGAATACAGTTTGTTTGCCGCTTGGGCCTTTACCTTCTGTTCTATATGGACGTCGCTCGTCAGATAGCGTCTCTCCTGCATCCAGTCGCCTTTGAAGAGAGATGGCAGTACCCGAGGATACAATTTCCCAACTTGTGTTCTGGGTTCCAATTGGGGGCTTAATAGGTTCCAGCCCTTCAAGTTCGATCATGTCGATCACACGGTTCCCGCTGAAAGCATAGGGGCTGTAAAAGGGGTACTTAGCTGCCAGCGGATCGATGCTCCAGAACTGCCCACGGCGAGTGTCATGCGCCCGGTACTTGAAAGCGATGCTGCCACCTTCCACACCGAAGACCTCCTTATCCTTCCATTCGCCTTGGAAGCCCCAACGGTATGATCCTGAGGAGTAATTCCTTCCGGGCAAGAGGGAACCGAACGCCTCATACCCCTGCGCACTCACCACTTCCGCCTGTTTCGCACTCCCCGCCCCATTGCCCGGCAGCAGCCTTCCCGTCACCACCGTGGCCACGTTCCCCAGGTGGTCCGTCAGTTCGTATCGCTGGTCGGCGGCCAGCAAGGGTGCGGTGTGCTGGTTGCTGATCAGGCCGCTGCCCATCACCTCCTGCGGCTTGGCGTAGCTGCCCAGGCGGCTGCTGCCGTACACCGGCCGCTCCACCAATTGGGTGCTGGCGGTGCCGTTGTTGGTGTATTTGTAGACCGCCATGATGTTGCCTTGCGCATCACGAATGTAATGCTCGCGGTGGCCGGTGCCCAGGGCGGGGTCGCCCACCTGCTTCAGGATCCGCTGGCCGCCGGCGCCGTACGCGAAGGCCAGTGCGGGCAAGGGTAGCCACAGGCTACGCAGACCCTGTTCTCACCGAGCGTAGGCGCAGCCTACGCTCAGACCCCGCCGCCGACCACGCTACGACCAGACGGGGGCCGACCAAGCCGCGCCCTCGATCCATGCGGCCGCAAGGCTCGCGCGGGCCGCCAGCGTGTCCCTCGACGTGCTGGGGGGACTGGCCGCCAGCGATCACGATCCCGAGCTAGCGCGCCTGCTCGCTCAACTGGCGGCGCTGCCCGAGGCCGACCGCACGGCCGCACGGCGCGTGCTGGCCGGACTGCTCAAGCTCAACGAAGGGTAGGAAGGCCACGGGCTACAAGCCCGCGGCAGCGATCAGGGGAGATCAGCGGGAGCCGCAATGGTTTGTATACAATTCGACGGCTTCATCATCCAAAGATTCCTTCCAAAAGAAACATGCTGAATCGGGCTGGCCTGAAGCAAAATGAAGCTTTCCTCGTTCACGAAGTAGAAGATTGCCATATTCTTCAGTATAACTCATCGCTCTTAAGTTGTAATTTAAGGCAGAATCCCAAGCGCCATTTTCAGCGTATAAGATTGAAATATTGTAATAAGCCATCCACTGAGATGAATCAAGGATAATCGATTTATGATATGAAAATTTAGCACTATCTAAAATGCCTAACGCTGAATAATTCATACCCAAACTATTCCATACTCGAAAATCCATTGAATCATAATTCAAATATTTTAATTGGTCTTTTTTTGCTAATTCGTGTTGCCCAAGTCCAGTATATGCTCGCGCTCTTCCTTTCCATGCCATATACAAGGAGGAGTCCGCAACCAATATGCTATCGTAAACAACAAGGGCCTTTTGAAATTCACCCATCTCATTATAACAAAATCCAACGTATGTAAGGTATCCAATTTGGTGTGATTGATTATAGACCTCTTGTATATCTTGAATGGCTTCAGTGCAAGATCCAATTTCAATGTATGACCTACATCTAAGTGCGTACATGTCTGTGTACAAACTGTCTTTCAAAATCGCAAATGTCGAATGAACAATTGCCGATTCATAATCTCCGTCATCAAATGCCAATTTAGCTTTAATCGCATCATCGTCCGCAGAATTATTCTGACGACATGTTACTAATGCACAGAAAATACCTGCCCAAATAAGAAGCTTCATTCTTATGGTGTTCTGATTTCAACACCACCGCCAATTTCAATACCCGGATTATCCTTCCCTCCCAAGCGGAATCCTTTTTGGAAATCAAGCCCAATCTGTGTGGATGATTCTACAGTTTGGGTATTACCTCTTGCATCTCGATGCTCTACTGATCTTGAACGCATTTGGAGGGGTCCTACCGATATATCGGTGATGGTTTCAGTATATCCCGAATATTGTTTAATCGGTATCCCATTAAAATCACCTTTGTCAACAATAGATGCTTTTTGAATACGCTCATCAACGGAGAATACTATGAGATCAAACCCAAAGGTCTCTGGCTCTGATACGGTAACGTTACGCTTAGAAGTATTTTCAACCACTCCAGTTTGGCGACCTGAAAAATTCTCATTATGGGTACTAAACTTTGTTGTAACCCCTCCAATCTCTTTAGTGGCCATCGAGTTAATGCCCATGTGCAGATCTATTGAACTGGGTGAATAGGGCAAGTATCGCTGAGCTTCCGAAGGTTGGCTTAATTTTATTACAGGCTTGTATTCAGGGTTACCATTGTAGAGGTGATCACTTCCCATTACCGGAATCCCATTGTTTACATAGGCTGGTTCAAGACCATCCAAATCGACTGCCCAAATAGGAGTATTACCCGCAAACTGGTAAGGAGTTAACATCGGATATTCCTTTGCGATCGGGTCCACCGCGAAGAACCTCGCCACGCGGGTGTCATACGCCCTCATGCCGTAGTCCTGTAGCGTTCCCACCGCGCCGTGCCATTCGTTGTCGTTCTCCTTTCCGTTGAACCCATGACGCGTCGCACCGCTATTGAAGTTCCTCCCGGTCAACAGCATGCCGAACGCCTCATACCCCTGCGCACTCACCACCTCCGCCTGTTTCGCACTCCCCGCCCCATTGCCCGGCAGCAACCGGCCTGTCACCACCGTGTTCACATTGCCCAAGTGGTCCGTCAGTTCGTATCGCTGGTCGGCGGCCAGCAAGGGCGCGGTGTGCTGGTTGCTGATCAGGCCGCTGCCCATCACCTCCTGCGGCTTGGCGTAGCTGCCCAGGCGGCGGCTGCCGTACACCGGCCGCTTCACCAATTGGGTGCTCGCCCCGCCGTTGTTGGTGTATTTGTAGACCGCCATGATGTTGCCTTGCGCATCACGAATGTAATGCTCGCGGTGGCCGGTGCCCAGGGCGGGGTCGCCCACCTGCTTCAGGATCCGCTGGCCGCCGGCGCCG
>JAVFAQ010000130.1:0-8461 GCA_034002325.1 Flavobacteriales bacterium
GCTCGATCCGGTGGCGGCCGCCTGCACGCCCACGGGCCTGAACGACATCACCGGCCACCCGAACTTCAGTTGTGGCGTGAGCCGTACCTGGGGCGGGCCGAACAGCGTGGCCAACCGCGTGTACGCCCGTTCGGTGGGCGGTGCCGACAAGTACGAGTTCGAGTTCAGCAACCCCGGCGAGGGCTACCTGGTGGCCATGCAGAGCAACACGGTGGTCCGCCACCTGAACTGGAGCAGCCAGCCGGCCCTGAACGTGGGCAGCATCTACCAAGTGCGGGTGCGTGCCAGCAAGGACGGCGGCGCCACGTGGTGCGCTTGGGGCTGGGCATGCGATGTGACCATAGCGCCGGGCGTGGCCCCGGAAGGGGAGAGCCTGGCGCTTGAAGACGCGGGCGTGGCGCTATGGCCCAACCCCAACAACGGCCGGCAGCTGTGGCTCGCCGTGGAGGGCCTTGCCGATGAGGTGCGGACCATCACGGTGGACATCCATGACCTGAGCGGCAGGCGGGTGGCCGCCCATCAGGTGCCCCCCCGGTCCGGTGCGATGGAGGTGGCGCTGAACGGCATGGCGGCCGGCACGTACGTGGTGACGATCACCGCCGGGGACCAGCGCCATGTGGAACGACTGGTGGTCACGGAATAGACCTGCGCTTCCGACCGACATCGAATTCATCGGGGCCGCCTCGCCAGGGGCGGCCCCGGCATTTTCAACGGATCACGGCCGCGGCGCCGGTGGTGGCGCGTTGAAGGGCCGGTCGCCCCGCTGCGGGTCGCGGGCGTCCACGTCGCGCTCGAAGCGCCAGTGGCCCTTGTCCCAAACGAAAGCGTCGTAGCTCAGGTCGGGTCCGTAGAAGGCCCGTTGGCCCTCCATGTCGGCCCGCATGGGCGAGAGGTGGTCCAGCAGGATCCGGTCGCGCGCCGCCTCGTGCCGCAGCATCATCACCGCCTGGAAGGAGAAGCCGTACACCTTGCGATGGGCCTTCAGCCGGCCGGTGCCGAACAGCGGCGCGCCGAAGCGGGGCCGGCCGCCCTTGAAGTGCAGCACGTCGATCACCTTGCGCGTCTCCACCTTGCTGTGCCCCTTCCAGCCCAGCAGCGTCCAGTAGGTCTTGCCGCCGCGCTTCACCGGCACCACGTCGTAGTACAGTGCGCCGTACCAGCGGTCCGGGCCCAGCTCGGGCACCTCGGGGGCGGCGATCGAGGCGCTCATGTCGCGCAGCTCCTCCAACGTGCGCTTGCGGCCCTTGCCATGCAGCAGCATGCCCTCGAACAGGTGGCTGCCATCGGTGCGGGGCACGTTCCAGGTGAGCAGGCGGAACGCGCCGTCCGGGGCGTCCACCCGCGCCATCGGCAGATCGGTCAGGTCCAGCGTGAAGGCGTCATCACGCTCCAGCAGCGAGCGCAGTTCGGCCTTGATCGCTGCGTTGAGGCTGTCGCGCGCGGCATCGGTGCCCAGGGCCGGCATGGCCTGCAGATGGGCCGTGAGCGGGGCGATGGGGTCCTGGGCCGGCAGCAGGACCGGGGCCAGGCAGAGGATGGCGATCGGTGGAAGGCGCATACGGGACCAACGGGGCCGCCACGGCACAAAGTACGCCAGGGCCGGGGCGTTCACAGGTGCATGAACTCCTTCTTGGCCATCAGCTGCTCCTTGCTCTCGCGGTGGTCGGGATCGTCCACGCAGCAATCCACGGGGCACACCGCGGCGCACTGCGGCTCATCGTGGAAGCCGGTGCATTCGGTGCATTTGTCCGTCACGATGTAGTACACGTCCATGGCCACCGGCGCCTGCACCGCGTCCGCATCGTACGTGTTGCCCATGGGCGTGGTCTGCGTGCCGTGCAGGTTGGTGCCGTCGGCCAGCCGCCATTCCGCGCCGCCCTCATAGATCGCGTTGTTCGGGCATTCCGGCTCGCATGCACCGCAGTTGATGCATTCGTCGGTGATCATGATGGCCATGGCGGGAGGTCTACTTTTGCGGCCACAAAGATAGACCGATGGCCAAGGTGGACGATGCGCAGGGCGTGGAGGCGCGGATCGCGGCGCTGGAGCAGCTGGGGCGCGTCATGGCCGCCATTGGCGAGGCGCTTCCCTGGCCCGGCCATGCGATCGGCCTGGGCCGGGCGGAGTACGGGGCGCTGGACGATGTGGTGCGCGACGCCCAAGTACACAACGGCTGGGCCACGGAGGCGAACGTGCGCCATGCCTTCACGGCCTGGGCCGGGGCCTTGGAAGGGGCGGGGCCGTGGCTCGCCGCCTACCCCGGACTGAAAGACGCCCGGAAGGCGCGCACCGTGGGCCTGGTGCTGGCGGGCAACGTGCCCCTGGTGGGCCTGCACGACGTGCTCTGCGTGGTGGCCGCCGGCCATCGCGCGGTGGTGAAGTGCTCCTCGCAGGAACCGCGGCTGCTGCCCGCGCTCATGGCCGTGCTCGACCGCTTCCTGCCCGGCACCGCGCAGCGCATCACCTTCACCACCGGCAAATGGGGCCCGGTCGATGCCGTGATCGCCACCGGCAGCACCAACACCGCCCGCTACTTCGAGCATTACTTCGGCCACCTGCCCCGCATCGTGCGCAAGGGCCGGGTGGGCGTGGCCGTGCTCGACGGCACCGAGACCGATGCCGAGCTGGCCGCGCTGGGCGAGGACGTGTTCCGCTATTTCGGGCTGGGGTGCCGCAACGTGGCCAAGGTGCATCTGCCGCAGGACTTCGACCTGGACCGCCTGTTCGCCGCCTTCTACCCGTGGCACGAGGTGGCCCTGCACCGCAAGTACGGCAACAACCTGGACTACCACCGCGCCCTGTGGCTGCTGGACCGCATCCCGTTCCTGGAGAACGGCTTCCTGCTGATGCGCGAGGCGAAAGAGCTGCATAGCCCCACCGCCGCCCTGCACTACGAGCGCCATGCGGACCGGGCCGGGGCGGAGGGCCGGCTGCACGACCATGCCGATGCCGTCCAGTGCATCGTGGGCCATGGCCATGTGCCCTTCGGGCGCTCCCAATTCCCCGCCCTGCACGACTATGCCGACGGGGTGGACACCATGCGCTTCCTGCTGGGCCTGTGACCCGGCTCAGGCGGCCACCTCCTCCTCCGTGTGCCCGCTCACCAGCTTGTGCTGCAGCTCGGCAGGCACGGGTTGGTACGCATGGAAGCGCTCGGTGTACGTGCCCCGGCCCTGGGTGAGGCTGCGCAGGGTGGTGCTGTACCGGTCCAGCTCGGCCAGCGGGGTCTGCGCCTTGATCACCTGGTAGCGGCCCTGGGCGTCGATCCCCGTCACCACGCTGCGCCGGCCCTGCAGGTCGGTCATCACGTCGCCCATCAGGTCCGCCGGAACGCGCACCTCGATCTCCTGCACGGGTTCCATCAACTGCGGCGCGGCATGCACGAAGGCTTCCTGGAACGCCGTCATGCCCGCGATCTTGAAGCTGATGTCGTTGCTGTCCACCGGGTGCATCTTCCCGTCGAACACCACCACGCGGATGTCGCGTGCGGGCGACCCGGTGAGCGGGCCGCGCTCCATCTTCTCCATCACGCCCTTGAGGATGCTGGGCAGGAACTTGTTGTCGATGGCACCGCCCACGATGGCGTTGCAGAAAGCCAGTGTGCCGCCGGTGGGCAGCTCGTGCAGCTCCATCGCGCGCACGTTCACGCCCGCAGGGTCGGGGATGCCCTCGTACCACGGCTCGATGCGCAGGTGCACCTCGGCGAACTGGCCTGCGCCACCGCTCTGCTTCTTGTGCCGGTGACCGGCCTCGGCGCTGGTGCGGATCGTCTCACGGTACGGGATGCGCGGGCTGCTGTAGGCCACTTCCACCTTGTAATGGTTCTGCAGCTTGCGTTTCAGCAGGGCCAGGTGCAGTTCGCCCTGGCCGCCCACCCACTGCTGGCCGGTCTCGCGGCTGTAGCCCAGCACGATGGTGGGGTCCTCCTTCTGCACTTCCAGCAGCGCGGCATGGAGCTTTTCCTCCGCCTTGGTGTCGGCGGCCTGCACCACTTGGCGGATGCGCGGCCCGGGGAACGACAGCGGCCTCAGGCGCACCGCATGGCCCGGGGCGTGCAGCGTATGCCCGGTGGCGGTGTCCTTCAATTTGATGGTCCCGCCGATGTCGCCCGCCACCAGCCGGTCCACGGGTCGGCGCTCGCGGCCGTTCATGATGAAGAGCTGGTTGATCCGCTCGGAAGTGCCGGTGTGGGCGTTGATCAGGTCGGCGCCTTCCTTCACCTCGCCGCGCATGACCTTGAACAGGGTGATGTGCCCGGCGCGCGGCTCGATCACGGTCTTGAAGGTGAACAGCACCGCCGGGCCGTCCGCCGTGCAGGCCAGGGTGCCGCCGTCCTCCAGCTGCTTGGCCGGCATTTCGGTGGCGCAGGGCGCCACGTTGTCAATGAAGCCCATGAGCCGGCCGCTGCCCATGTTGCGCAGGGCGCTGAGGCAGAACACCGGGAAGCAGGTGCGGGCCATCATGCCTTGTTTCAGCCCTTGGCGCATCTCGTCCTCGTCCAGTTCGCCCTGGTCGAAGTAGCGCTCCATCAGGGCCTCGTCGTTCTCGGCGGCCTTTTCCACCAGCTCCTTGTGCAGGGCCTCGGCGCGCTCCTTCTCGCCGGCGGGGATGGGTTGCTTCTCGGGCTTGCCCCCATCGTCCTTGAACACGTACATGGTCATCTTCAGCAGGTCGATGATGCGGTGGAAACCCTCGCCCTGCTCCACGGGGTATTGCATCACGGTGACCGCGTTGCCGAAGTGTTCCTTCGCCTGGGCCACGGCGGCGTCGAAGTCGGCGTGGGGGTGGTCCAGCCGGTTCACGCCGATGATCACCGGGCGGTGGTATCGCTGCATCTGCTCCCAGATCAGGTCGGTGCCCACTTCCACCCCGTGCTGGGCATCGAGCAGCAGCAGGCAGGTGTCCGCCACGCGCAAGGCGGGCACCATCTCGCCCGTGAGGTCGTCCAGGCCGGGGGTGTCCAGGATGTTGATCTTGTAATTGCGCCACTCGGTGTGCATGCAGCCGGTCTGCACGCTGCTTCCGCGCTCGTGCTCCAGCTCGTGGTGGTCGCTCACGGTGTTGCGGTCCTCCACGCGCCCGCGGCGTTTGAGCTGCCCCGACTCGAAAAGCATGGTCTCGGCCAAGGTGGTCTTGCCGCATCCGTGCGAGCCGAGGATGGCGATGTTCTTGATGTGCCGGGCATCGAAGACTTTCATGGCGCAATGGGGGGATTGGCGCTCCACACCGGCGGTTCACCGGCGCGGGCAACGCGGTGGGACGGGAAAAGAACGGGCACCCGGGCGGGCGACGGCTTGAATATACGCGATCGGCCGGAACGCAAGGGGGGCGGCCCGTGCAGGGGATCGCGGTCCGCCTCCATGTGATGGCGGCCGGACGGTGCGCGGAACGAGGCGTAGGCCGTTCCTGCGGATGATATCGCGCTGATGGACCGGCACGGCAATGGGCCCTTCCGTTACATTTGCGCTCCGCCACCGGGCCGGCCGTCCGGTGGCCATGCCTCCCTAGCTCAGCGGTAGAGCAGCTCATTCGTAATGAGCAGGTCGCCGGTTCAAATCCGGCGGGGGGCTCTCTTGGAGCCGCAAGCCCTTCAGCGCAAGTTGAGGGGCTTCGCTGTTTCCGGCCCACGGTGGAGGGTCTCGGCTCAGCGGGCGGGCGCCCCCTTCCGCACCCGCCGTAGGTCCAGCTGGTTCATGGGGTCGGCCACGATCCCGCTCACGTCCGTGCCCACGAATCGGATCACGTCCGGGTGCAACAGGAAGGCCGCCGGCACGTGCGCGCCGATGATGCTGTCCATGCGGGCATAGGTCGCGGTGCGCTCGCCGGGGTCGGTGGTGCGTAGGGCGCGTTGGTACAGGTCATCGTACAGCGGGTCGCTGAAGCGCGTGTAGTTGGGCCCGGCGGGCGTGCGGTTGGCGGTGGTGAAGAGCATCAGGAAGTTCTCCGCGTCGGGGTGGTCGGCGATCCAGTTCTTGCGGAAGAAGCGGAAGTCGCCGTTGGCCGTGCCGTCCTTGTGGGTGCTCAGCGGCAGCACGTCCACCACCAATTTGATGCCCACGGCGGCCAGTTGGTGCTGGATCATTTCGCACATTTCCAGGTAGGCGGAGGTGACGGCGACGGTGAGCGGTGGCAGCCCGCGCCCTTCGGGGTGGCCGGCCTCGGCGAGCAATTGGCGGGCGCGGTTCGGGTCATGGTGTTGGCCGCCGGGCGCGGCGCCGGGCATGCCGGGCGGCAGGATGCCCCGCGCCGGCGTGCCGATGCCGTTGTACAGCCCGGTGATGATGCGCTCGCGGTCGATCGCCAGGGCCACGGCCGCGCGCACGCGGTGGTCGTGCCACGGCGTGCCCGCGCTGCCTTCGATCAGGAAGCCGAGGTAGTCCGTGGCCAATGCCGGTGAGCGTTCGGTGCGCACGCGGTGCGCGTACTTCTCCCGTACGCGCCCCAGCGGATCGAGGAGCTCGCCGAGGAACGCGCCGTCGGTGCCGCTCATCATGTCCAGCTCGCCCTTCACCAGTGATAGGAACTCGGCGTTGCGGTCCTTCACGAAGCTCACGGCCACGGCATCGAGGTAGGGCAGGGGCCGGCCTTCCGCGTCGCGCTGGTGGTACCGCGGATGTTTGTGCAGCACGAGCTTCACGCCCTCTTCCCAGTGGAAGAAGCGGAACGGGCCGGTGCCCACAGGCCGCTGCCGCCACCGGCCGCCCTCATGGCGCACCGCTTCCCGGGGCACCACACTGGCGTATACCATGGTGAGCAGGCCCAGGAAGGGTGGATAGGGCGCGGCCAGGCGGATCACCACGGTGCTGTCGTCGGGCGCATGGACCCCCTCGGCGCCGGGCAGCACGGGGTCCAATACCCAGCGGCCGGGCGATGCGGTGCGGGGGTCGCGCAGGCGTTCCAGGCTGTAGCGCACGTCGTGGGCGGTGGCCCGGCGCCCGGTGCCGCCCGGGAAGGCCGGATGGTCATGGAAATGCACGTCGGGCCGCAGGTGGAAGACATAGGTGCGGCCGCTGTCGGCGATCTGCCAGCTGTGGGCGATGCCGGGGCGCACCTGCAGGTCGGGCCCCAGTTCCACCAGGCCGTCGAACACCTGGTCGCAGGCCCAGATGTTCTCCAGGTTGCGGGCCTGGGCGGGGTCGAGGCTGGTGATGCCCTCGCCCTGATTGTAGCGGAACACGTTGGCATGGTCGCGCGCGGGGCCGGGCCCGCAGCCCGCGAGCACGATGGCCATGGCGATGATGGCGGCCCCGGTGCAACGCATGGCGCAAAGGAACGGCCCGTGCGCTATTCGGGCCGGTCGGTGAAGCGGAACGAGCGCAGCAGCGCCGCGCGTCGTGCGGGATCACTGTCGCCGGCGATCACCATCCACAGGTGGTCGTCCTTGAGCAGGAAGAGGAACTCCATCTCGCGGCCTTCCTCGGTGAACACCAGGTGCCGGCCCTCCACGCCCTGCACGTCCACGCGTTCGCCTTCGGCCCCGGCGAGCAGGTCGGCCAGGCGCTCGTCGACCCCCTTGGAGGTGGCCGCATGCTCACGCATCACCACGGTGGCGTTGCCGTGGGCCATGCTGGTCACGGTGACGGCCTCGTGGTCGGTGGACACCTCGGGCACGTTGTACATGTCCATGGCGAAGCCCAGCTCGTCGTTCACGTAGCGGATGCCCTCGTCGATGTGGGCGGGCGGCCCGAACGGGGGCGGTCCCTCGTCCCGCTCCGTTGCCGGCAGCATGGGCACGGGCTCCAGGTGGTAGCCGCTTTCGCGCAGCAGCCTCACCACGCCCGCGTGCCCGGGCAGGTGCAGGGCGCCCACGAGGAAGATCGCGGTGGTGTCGGCGCGCAGCACGCTGTCCATGCGGTGTACCATCACGCGGTTGCGGTCGCCGATCAGGGCGCGCTCCATGGCATCGGGCAGGCCGCCGCTGCTTTGGGCCACGCGCTCCAGGGCGGCCAGGTCCTGGGCGGCGTAGGCATCGAGCATGTGGCCCATGGTGGCGGTGCGGTCATCATCGCGCAGGTGCTCCAGCAGCATGTCGGCCTGCTCCTTCAACGATGCGCTGTTGATGGCGGCGAACTGCTCCGCCATGGTCTCCAGGCCGATCACGCGGTTGCCGCCGTCCTGTGCCCGCGTCAGCAGGTGGCTGTCCAGGATCACCGGGCGGTCGCTGCCCAGGTCGTTCTCCATCATGGCGGCCATCACGAAGAAGGGCTTCATGCGCATGAACATGCCGGCCATGGGCCCGAGGCGTTCGCGCATGGCCGCTTCCACCAGGGCGCGGTCCTTCTTGCGCTTGTACAGGTCGGTGATGCGCCGGCCCTCGGGCAGCATCATGGCCGTCATCAGGGACAACGCGCCGCCGGCGGCCTCCTCGGGATCGAGCTCGCCGGCCACGGTGCGCACCTGGGGCAGCAGCGCTTCCACGTGGTGGGCGTAGGTGAATGCGCGGGCATCGCGGCTGTGTACG
>JAVFAQ010000131.1:0-8399 GCA_034002325.1 Flavobacteriales bacterium
CATCGTCGCATGTGGAGGCCGTTGCCTCGCCGGTGCATTCGGCGACATACTCGAACCACACATCCAGGTTGGACGGGTCTTCAAGGAACACGCAGTTCGGTGAGAGCGTGACATCCGGACCGGTGGCCCCCACGGTGCTGAACGGATGGACGCCGTTACCGATCACCGTGGCGTTCGCGCAGGCATCGTTGGCGGGCGCCTCGGGACCGGCGGAGCAGCCCACGGTGATGTTGCCGGTACCGGTGGCCCCGCTGTAGCCCGCCACGCGGACCCAGTAGCTGGTGCCGGCGGAAACGGTGAAGTTCAACGTGCTGGTGCCGTCAAGGCAGCCGTCCCCATCGTCGTTGCAGGCGAGCTCGCTCCCTCCGCACGCGTCGAATACGCTCAGTGTGGTGTCAAAATCGGCATCGTCGCAAGTGGTCACGGTGGCCGTGCCGTTGCAGGAAGCCACGTACTCGTACCAGATGTCCGCGTAGGCACCGATCCCGCAGCCGGAGATGCTGGCGCCGGTCGTTCCGATCGTGGAGAAGGCATGCACGCCGTCGCCGATCACGATGGCATCGGCGCATTCATCATGGGCCGGGGTGTTGCAGGCACCGCTTATGGCGTTGAACGCGGACTGGCAACTGCTGTCCCAGCTGGTGGTGCAGCACCAGCTATCGTTGGCGATCACCGTCTGGTAGGCGGCATCATCGCTGAGCACGCAATCCGGCGCCACGGCCGTGCATTGCTCCACGGGCGTGCCGGCACATGCGCAGTCCGCCGTGTACACATCGTTGGTGGTGCCGGCATCGCCATCGTCGCAAGCAGACCCGGGCAGGGCGTTGCCACCGGGTTCCCCCGCACAATCTTCCGGCTGGGAATCGTCCAGCACGGTGGCATGGGGCTGCTGGCGCCCGTCCACTTCGCTGAATTTACCGGCGACGAACATGGCGGGCGTACTGGCGTACGCCGGGGCGTAGTTGCAGCCGGGGTCATCACCACCACCGTCTTCCTCGGGTTCCCCGAACATCGAAATGGTGTTGACGTCATCGTCCATGCCGGTGCCGGGGTCGAAGGACTCGTCCACGCTGCCGTCCGGTTTCAGCATTACGATCTTGCTCCGGGTCACGCCATTGAAGCTGGTGAACTCACCGCCCACCATGATCCTGCCGTCGGGACGAACGGCCATGGCGCGTATCGGCCCGTTGGGCCCGGTCCCGGGGTCGAAGCTCAAGTCCAGGCTGCCGTCCTTGTTCAGCTGCGCGATCCCGTTGCGGGCCACGCCACCGGCATTGACGAAGTCCCCCGCCACCAGGATCTTCCACTCGGGCACGGTATCGGGGCCCAGGTTATTGCCGGCACCGACATAATCACCCCAGGGGAAGCCGCCCGTATTGACGGTCACATTGTCGATCGTGGACGTATTGCCGTTCGCGTCCGTGGTCTGGACGGGGTCGAACGTCGTGGTAGGGGGCCAGGTGATCAACTCGAGGTTCGTGCCGGTCCCGCCGTCGGGCGCGGGCTGGTGCCCCACGACCAGCACACCGGCATCGGGGGTCAGCTCGGTATCGGTGAAGACATCACCGGGCGAGCCACCGGACAAGGGCGTGAACTCATAGGTCAGCTCCGCGGTGAGCTCGAGCGTGCCGGAGATCTCCAATGGGGGGGCCACCGGATCAGGGACCGTGATCGTGACGACGACGGGCGGCTCGGGGATGATGATCCATTCGGGCGGGGGCACGGTGACCGACGTGACATGCACCGGCGCGGTGTCAGGCAGGTCGTAGGCCTCGTGGTCGAAGGTCCATTGGAAGGTCGTGTCGATGCTCCCATCGGGGTTCAATTGCACCAGGCCGTTGACCACCGTGTCATTGAAGGTGGTGAACTCCCCGGCCACGAGCAGGCTCCCGCACTTCAGGGTGTCGATCGCGAGCACCGCCCCATTGGCCCCGGAGCCGATGTGGAAGGTGGTGTCGATGCTGCCGTCGCGGTTGATGCGGGCTATGCCGTTCATCGGGTGCCCATCGTAATCCGTGAACCGCCCCGCGATGACCATTTTGTTGCCAAGGGGGCCCACCGGCAGGGAAGCAAGCACCTCATCGTTGGGCCCGGTCCCCGGGTCGAACGCCATGTCGGTCACGGAGGCGGTCCGCAGCCGGGCGATACCGCCGGCCGGTGCCCCATCGTAGGTGTTGAAGCTGCCGCAGATCAGGACCTTCCCGCCGGGAAGCGCCGTGGCCTGGAGGATCCAGCCGTTCGCACCGCTGCCGGAGGGGTCGAACGTGGTGTCCAAGGTGCCGTCCGGGAGCAGGCGGGCAAGACGGTTGCGGGTCACCCCTTGGTAGTTCCCGAAATTGCCGCTGATGAAGATCTTGCCATCGGGCTGCAGGCTCACGTCCTCCACCGAGTCGTCCGCGCTGATGCCCGGGTCGAAGGTCGTGTCCAGGTTGCCGTTGGGAAGCAGCCGGGCGATACGCATCCGCGGTACCGAATTGTACTCGGAGAAGTAGCCCACGATCAGGATCTTGCCGTCCGGCTGCCGTTCGATGTCGTTCACTTCGTAGTCCGGGCCGAAACCGCCTTCCGGATTGAAGGTCAGGTCCGCGGAGCCGTCCGTGTTCAGGCGTGCGATGTGCCAGAACGAAAAACCGCCGGCATCGGTGAAGTCACCGCCGATGAGCACTTTCCCGTCGGGTTGCAGCTCGATGGCCCTGACGTAGTCGTTGGTGACGGCATCGAACGAGCCGTCCAGGCTGCCGTCCGTGTTCAACCGGGCGATGTTGTAGAGCGTTGTGCCGTTGTACTCGTCGAAATTGCCGCCGACGATGATCTTGCCATCGGGCTGCAGCGCCATGGCCAGGATCCCCGCCGGGAAACTGCCGGCCACACCGGTGCCCGGGTCGAAGGAATTGTCCAAGCTGCCGTCGGCGTTCAAGCGAGCGATGCCGTTGCGGGGCACACCGTTGTAGCTGGTGAACTCCCCGGCGAGGAGGATCCGTCCGTCGGATTGCTCCAAGGCGGCCAGGACGTACCCGCCGGCAGGGCCCGCGGCCGGGTCGAAGGAGGGGTCAAGGGTCCCGTCCGGCTCCAAACGGGCCACCCGGTTCCGGGTGGTGCCGTCGTAGCTGGTGAACGTGCCGATGATGAGGGTCTTGCCGTCGGCTTGCTGTACGGCCGCCTGGACCTCGCCATTGGTGCCCGACCCGGAGTTGAAGCCCGGGTCCAGGCTCCCCGCCTGTCCATAGGCGAGGCCGCCCAACAGGGCGGAACAAATGATGGATAATATTCGGTTCTTCATGTGCGGGGAGGGCTTTAGGGGTTGGTCCGTCAAAAGTCCCGGCCGCCACCCGCCCCGCCGCGCGAGGAAACCCCCGTTGTACACCCCGTGAAAACACCTGTTCTGTACTTGGCCCGGCGTGGCTCAGCGGTCCGCTCGCCCCAGCACCTGCGCCATGGCGGCCAGCAGCTCCTCGCGCTGGAAGGGCTTGGTGACATGCCCGTCCATGCCGGCCTCCATGCAGCGCTCCAGCTCGGTGCGCATCACGTTGGCCGTGATGCCCAGGATCGGCACCCGCGCACGGTCGCCTTCCATGGCGCGGATGGCGCGCGTGGCCTCGTAGCCGTCCATCTCGGGCATCTGCACGTCCATCAGGATCAGGTCGTAGGCGTGCTGTGCGGCCAGGTCCACCGCGACCTTGCCGTTGGGCGCCACTTCGATCCGCACACCGGGGATGGCATCGGTCAGTTCGGCCTTGGCCACCATCACGTTCATGGCGTGGTCCTCCACCAGCAGGATCCGCAGGCCCTCCATGGTCGGCCGCTCGGGCGAGGCGCTGGCCTGGGCCGGTGCGGGCCGGTCCGCAGGGCGCACGTACGGGATCGCCACGGTGAAGGTGCTGCCTTCGCCCGGGCTGCTTTCCACCTCGATGGTGCCGCCCTGCATCTCCACCAAACGCTTGGTGATGGTGAGTCCCAGCCCGCTGCCGCCGTATTTGCGCGTGTGGCTGTTGTCCGCCTGGGTGAACTCGTCGAAGATGCGCGGCAGGCGTTCCGCGGCGATGCCGATGCCGCTGTCCTGCACCATGCAGCGCAGCATCACCGCACCGCTGTCCAAGGGCTTGGCGTCCATCGTGAGGCGGATGCCGCCCCGCTCGGTGAACTTGATGGCGTTGCCCACTAAGTTCATCAGCACCTGGTTCAGCCGGGCCGGGTCGCCGACCAGGGTCTGCGGCACCGCCTCGGTCACCTCGGTGTCCAGCGTCAATCCTTTTTCCTCCACGCGGTGCCGCATCACCTTGGCCACGGCCGCCGGCACGGCGCGCGGCGCGAAGGGCAATTGCTCGGACACCAGCCGGCCCGCCTCGATCTTGCTCAGGTCCAGGATCTGGTTCACCAGGCCCAGCAGGTTGCTGCTGCTCTGCGCGATGGCATCGAGGAAGGGCGCCTGTTCGGGAAGGTGCTCGCGGCGGCGCAAGGCGTTGTTCATGCCCACGATGGCGTGCATGGGCGTGCGGATCTCGTGGCTCATGTTGGCCAGGAACTGCTGTTTCACGCGCTCGCTGTGCTCGGCGCGCTCCTTGGCCTGCCGCATTTCGGCGGTGCGTTCCTGCACGGTCCGCTCCAACTGGTCGCGATGGCGGCGCAGCGAGCGGGTGCGCAGGTGCAGGAAGAGCAGGCCGGCGCCCAGGAGGGCCAGGGCGAACAGCGCGCGGGCCCAGCGCGTCATGTACCACGGGGGCAGGATCCGCACGATCAACCGCTGCGGCTCCGGGTTCCACACGCCATCGCGGTTGCGGCCCCATACCTTGAAGGTGTAGTCGCCGGGGCTGAGGTTGGTGTAGACGGCACTGTGCGCCTGGCCGGCCTCGATCGCCTGCGGGTCGAAGCCTTCGAGCTGGTAGCGGTAGGTGCGGTTGCCGATGTCGCTGAACTCCATGCTGGCGAAATCGAGCGTGAGCATGGTGGCGGCCGTGTAGGGCACGGCGAGCTCCGTGGCCAGGTGCGCCGCGGTGCGCAGGGGCGAACCGGCCTGGCCGGCCACCACGGGCTTGTTCATCAGCCGGATGCCGGTGATGGCCACTTGCACGGGCCGCTGGTCGTCGCGGAGCGCCCGGGGGTCGAACTGGTTGATGCCGTTCACCCCGCCGAAGAGCAGGGAGCCGTCCGCCAGCTTCCCGTACGCATACCGGTTGAACTCGTCGCTCTGCAGGCCATCGCCCGCGAAGGAGCGGAACGTGCCGGTGGCGGGGTCGAGCCGGGCGATGCCCTTGTTGGTGCTCATCCACAGCAGGCCGTCGTCATCGGCGAGCAGGCCGTAGACCACGGCGTTGGGCAGGCCCTCGGCGGTGCCGTAATGCACGGCCGCGCCGCTGCTTTTGTCCACGCGGTAGAGGCCCTGGCCATTGGTGCCGGCCCAGATGTAATGGTCGGGCTCGGCCGGGTCGTCCAGCAGGCAGAAGATGGGCTGGTCCAGCCAGGTCACGCTCTGCCCCGGTCCTCCGGGTCCTTCCCAACTGTTGCTCGCGGGCTCGTGTCGCAGCAGGCCCTTCATGGTGCCCAGCCAGAACACGCCCTGCCGTTCCCGCAGGATGGCCTGCACGAAGTGGTACGCATTGCCCATGTCCGATATGGGGTAGGGCCTGCGCTCGAAACGCAGGGTGCGCAGGTCCAGCCAGCTGAAGTTGGTCTTGCTTCCGAAGCATAGGATCGTGTCGCCGCTGAGCACGAGCGGGAAGCCGTAGATGGTGGAGGACAGGTAATACAGGTCTTCCCGGGCCAGTCCGGGGCGTGTCCGTGCGCCATCCACCTGCTGCGGGTGGATGAGGTCCAAATGGTTCGACCAGAGGATGCCGCGGCCGTCCTGCACCGTGGAGAAAGTATTCAACGAGCCGCTCACCTCTTCGTGTACATTGCTCCGGGGCACTGCAAGGTCCACCAGGCGATGGGTGGCCGGGTCATAGCGTTGTGGCCTGTCCGTCCAGGTCAGTACGCTGCCGTCGGGGCAGGGCGCCATCCAGCGCACGCTGCCGCAGTACGTTGGGTTGAAGCGCTCCACATGGGGGTCGTACCGGAGCAGACCATGTCCGTTGGTGCCGATCCACAATACACCACCACGATCGCGGTAGATGCTTGTGACCGCGGCCACAAGCCGGTCGTGGTCGTGGCTCACCGGAAGCACCCGCGAGGTCCGGGAACCGTCCGGGGACCTGCGCCAGAGATCGCCCACGGAGCTGATCCACAGCGCGCCGGCAAGGTCCACGTTCACTCCGAAGGGATAGGGCTTCGTGACGGGACCATCACTGACCGGCCTCGCATGTCCGGCCTCATCGAACTGCACGATGCCGTCGGCATGCACGCCATACGTCCTTCCCCGGATGGTGTCCGATACGGCCAGGAGGCCCAAGGCGGGGGCCTGCACTGCGCCGCCGGGCAAGGTGTAGCGCAAGGTGTCACAGCGGGGGCTGTCCTGTCGGGTATCGAATTGCACCGTGACCAACGAACCAGTGCGCCAGGCGCGCAGCATGCCGTGGGCGTCCATGGTCATCAACCGCAGATCGGTTGTGGAAGGCATGAGCGTGGCCTCGAGTGGCGCGGTGCCCAAGGGATGCCGGGGCGGCTGCACCATGAACAGCCCATGATGGCTGAGCGCCCAGATGCGGCCGCGCGAGTCCTCGGCCAGGCGGTTCACCACCAGGTTGCTGGGCCAGGCCGCCGTACCGCTGCCGGGCAGCGCCACATGGTGGAAGCGTTCGGTGGCCGGGTCGAACACGTCAAGCCCGGAACCGGTGCCCACCCACAACAGGCCGTCGCGGGTGGCCAGCAGGCTCTCCACGTGGCTGTTCCCAAGGCTCGTGCTGTCCGCCGGATCGTGGCGGAACACGGTGAAGTCGTACCCGTCGTAGCGGTTCAGGCCGTCCTTGGTGCCGAACCACATGTAGCCGGCACGGTCCTGCGTGATCCCGTTGATCATCCCGGCCGAGAGCCCGTCCTGGATGGTGATCGTGCGGAAGGCCACGCGGAGCGTGTCGTGTTGCGCACGCACCGGCATGCCTGCGGCCAGGCACGCGAGCAGGAGCAGGGTGCCCCGCCCCGACCGCTTCCGCATGTCGGCAGGGGAGTGCATGTCAAGGGGTATAAAGGCCCTTGGTCAGGGCGTACACCACCAGGCCGGCGGCGTTGCGGGCGCCGGTCTTCAGCAGCAGGTTGTTGCGGTGCCCCTCCACGGTGCGCGGGCTGATGAACAACTGGCCGGCGATCTCCGTGGTGGTCATTTCCTGGCAGATGGCGCGCAGCACCTCCAGCTCGCGTTCGCTCAGCGGGTCCACTTCGGGGTAGGCCGGCTTCACCTGCTTGCGCGCCACTAAGCCGTGCAGCATCACCTTGCTCACCCGCTCGTTGAAGTGGTAGCCGCTCTCGGCCACCGACCGGATGGCGTTCTCGATCTCCTCGGGCTCGGCGGTCTTCAGCAGGTAGGCATTGGCGCCCAGCTCCATCGCCTCCACGATGTGCGCATCATCGGCGTAGGTGCTCAGCATCACCACCTTCACTTCCGGGTGCAGCTCTTTCATCCGCTTCATGGCCTCCATGCCGTCCATCACGGGCATGTCCACGTCCAGCAGCACGATGTCCACGGGGTTGTCCCGCAGGCCGGTGAGCAGTTCCTCGCCGTTGGCGCACTCGAAGGCCACGCGTACGTCGGCCATGTCGCGCAGCAGCAGGGACATGCCCCGGCGGAAGAGCACTTGGTCATCGACGAGAGCTATATGGATCATGGCGGTGCAAGTTGCGGCGGAGCGGCGGGCGGACAGCGCGTATTTCTACCCGTTCGCGGCATGGGCCGCCATCCACTGCCGCAAGGCCTGCATCAATTGCCTGTGCATCGCCAGGCAGGTCGCCACGTCCGGGGCGCAGGCTGCGGCCCCTTCCGCGCGTGCAAGCTGCTCCACTTCGCGCAGCAAGGCGCAAAGGGGTGCATCGCCCACGTAATGCACGTGCGGGTGCAGGGCGTGTGCGGCCCGCGCCAGCAGCTCGGCATCACCTGCGGCGGCCCGGGCCTGCAGGTCGCCGAAGAGATCGGGTGCCTCCTGGAGGTACAGCGCGATGTACTCCGCCATGCGCCCGGTATCGCCCTTGCACAAGCGGCCGATATAAGCGAGGTCCATCGGCGGCATGCGGTGAAAGTACACGGCCCGGCCGTACCGGTGGTTCTTCCGGCGCCCATGCGGAAGCCCGGGCGTTGAACGCAAAAGGCCGCCCGACGTGTGCCGGGCGGCCTTTGCTTGGCTTCGGGGCCGAAGGCCCGTGAAGGCTCAGTCCGCGATCACCAGCCTTTCCACGAAGCGCTGGTCACCCGCGGTGATCGCCACCACGTAGGTGCCGGCGGCCCGGCCGTCGAGGGCCAGGGTCTTCGCGCCATG
>JAVFAQ010000132.1:0-8357 GCA_034002325.1 Flavobacteriales bacterium
TGGGCGCCGCCTTCCGCTACCAACTGGGCCTGGCCGATGGCTTCTTCCGTGCCGATGCGGACAGCCTGCGCCGCGTGATCGTCTCCATCCGCCGGCACCGGCCCCGCGTGCTCATCACCAATGCCGTGCGCGACCGCCATCCCGACCACGGCCGCGGCGCCGCGCTGGTGGCCGAGGCCGCCTTCCTCAGCGGCCTGCGCCGGATCGTGACCGAACACGGCGGCGCCCCCCAGGCCCCCTGGCGCCCGCCCACCGTGCTGCATGCCATCCAGGACCGCTGGATCGAGCCGGACATCGTGGTGGACGTGACGCCGTTCTGGGAGAAGCGCCAGCAGGCCCTGTACTGCTTCGCCTCGCAGTTCCACGATCCCGCCAGCGCCGAACCCGTGACGCCCATCTCCGACCCCGGTTTCATGCCCGCGCTCGATGGCCGGCACCGCCAGCTGGGCCGGTTGATCGGCGTGCCGTACGCCGAAGGCTTCACCTGCGCCCGCCCGCCCGGCGTGGACGACCTCACGGCCCTGGCCTGATCACGGCCGGCGGCCCGGCTTCCTGCGCCGCGCACCGGGCTTCGGCGCCTTTTCGATCCGCGGCAGGTCGCGCCGCACACCGTCCACCAAGGTCAGCCCGCCCATGCCGAAGAGCATCGCGATGCCGTGCGGGTGGCTGGACGATGCCCGCGGACGCACCTCCCGCACCGGCTCTTCGTGAAAACGGTGCGGGTCCAGGTGATGCACCCGGTTGAGCACCACGTGTACATGGCCCGGCTGCGCCAGGTCCTGCGCCGGGCGCCACAGTACGCCGTCATGCACGAACGGCGTGCCGCCGGGCCGCGCCGAGGCGGGATCGACCTTCAACGTGCCCAGGGCATGCGGCCGCCAGTCGCCTTCCGGCGAATCGCTCCACCACGCGTGCAACGAGGCCGTGGGGAAGGGGTCCAGCGCGCCCATCAGCCACCACCGGCCCGCATGCGGGAAGAGGGTGGGGGAGCGCAGGGGCACGGGCACCAGCGTGCGCACGAATTCGAGGTGCTCGTTGGCATCGTCCACCCGGTACAGGTCGGTGCGGCCGCTGGAGGGCGATCCCACCACCACCATGATGCCGGTGCGCGTGTGCACCGCGTACGGATCGCCCACATCGGTCGGCGTCGCGAGCATGGTGCGCGACCGCTTGATCACGTTGTCCTGCTTGGGCCGGGCGCGCGCGATCTCCGAGCGGCCGTCGGGCCGGGTCTTCCGGTACAGCACGTTCAGCCGGCCCAGGGCATCGATGTACCCGGATGGTGCGGAGCGCCGGCCGCCGGGCGCCGGTGCGGGCAGGTAGCGGATGTTCAGCGACGCCTCCTCGTCCAGCAACGTGTGCAGCGGGCGGTGCAGCACGCCGATGTTCCATTCGTCATTCGGCCCGAAACCGGTGCCGCGCAACGCGCGCCGTGCCATGGGCAGGCCCAGCATGCGCAGGTCGCCGGGCGGCCGGCCGGGCGTGGTGCCCACCACGGCCCGTGGCCCCACCAGCGCCTCGGCCCCCGCATGCCGGTACAGGCGGGCCATGCGGGCGGGCCAGGCCGTCATCTCCTGCATGATGGCCGCCGCACCGGCCGCGATCTCCGGCCCGATCGGGAATCGTCCTTCATGCAGCACCGTGCGCAGGCCGTCGCCACCGGTATGCACCAGCCGCGCCACATGCACCCGTTCGCGCAGCAGCAGTTCCCAAAGGCCCGGCAGGCCGCCGCTGCGCCGGCCGGCCCCGCCCACGTACCGCCACACGCCCAGCTCCGGGGCCGGGAAGGGCAGGGTCGCCGCGCCGTGGGAAAGGTCCAGCACCAGGTGCGGGCGCAGGGCGGCCACCTCGGTGGAGGCGGCGCGCACGATGCGGAACTCCGTGGGGTCCACGCGCTCCGTGCGCCATTCCGCCGGGGCATGGCGGGCGGTCCACCATCGGTGCAGCAGGCCGCCGGCTTCCCGGGTTCGCCGGCGGGGGCCGTCATCGTCGTACAGCCAGCTCACCACTTCCACGGCGGGCACCGCGGCCAGCGCGCGCACCGCACCCACATGCCATTGCCGCACCACCGGGGTGTCCGACCGGACCGCCACGCGCAGGGTGTCATCGCCGGGTACGTCCATTGGGGCCGAAGTTGGTGCAGCGGGACCGATCACCCGCCCATGGCCTCGCGGTAGCAGGTGTCGTACGCGGCGGCCACCACGGGCACGCTGAAGCGCTCGGCGGCATACGTGCCGATCCCCGGCCGGTCGAAACGGTCGCGTTCCTTCGCCATGCGCACCAACCCGTCGACCAGCGTGCGATGGTCGTCCGGGGGCACCAGCAGGCCCTGGCGCGCGCCCACCTGCTCGGCGATGCCGCCCACGCGGGTGGAGAGCACGGGCAGCCCGGTGGCCATGGCCTCGAGCAGCACGCAGGGCATGTTCTCATAGCGGCTGGCCAGCACGAAGGCATCGGCTTCGTGCATGAGCCGGGCGATCCCTTCGGGCGGGAAGGCGCCGTGCATGATCAGGTCGGGGGCGTGCAGGCCGAGGGAAGCGGCCAGGGGGCGGTAGGCCCCGGCATCGCCATCGCCGGCCAGCACCAGTTGCAGGGCGGGCTCATGCACACGGGCCTCGGCGAACGCGCGGAGCAGGCCGCTGATGTTCTTCTGCGGGTCGTGCAGGGTGCTCACGTGCAGCAGGCGGAAGCGGCCATCGGGCCGGGCGACGGTGGCCGGGGTGAACACGGTGGTGTCCACCACGTTGGGCACCGTGCGGTAACGGCCGTGCAGCCCGAAGCCGCGCATGGCCCGGCCCAGGTCGTCGCTCACCGGGCAGAGGAAGGCGGCCTTGGCGGCGGCCCGGCGCATGAGGGTGCGCATGGCCCAATGCACATGCGCATCGGCCGTGCGGTGGTAGCCGGTCCAATGCTCGGTGACGATCAGCGGCAGGTCGAACTTGCGCCGCAGCCACAGCATGCCCATGGCCGCCGGCTTGAGCACGTGGCCATGCAGCACATCGGCCCGGTCGGCGTGCAGCGCCACCTGGCGCAGGGCCTGCAAGGCGGCCTGGGGCCCGATGCGCCCCGGCGGGTGGTAGGCGATCAGTTCGCGCAGGTCGCCGCGCCGGGCATCATGCACCTCCAGCGTGCGCACCGCAGGGTCCGCCACGGTGTGCAGCACGGTCACCCGGTGGCGGGTGGCCACCGCCTCGGCATGGCGCTGCACGAAATTTCCCAAGGTGGGGTGCAGGCGGCTGGGGTACCAGCTGGAATGGAAGAGCACGTGCATGGCCGGTGCAAAGAAACAGGCTCATCCGCCGGATCCCGGAGCGCCCCGCAGCAGTTATATTTGCGGCCCCGATGGCCCGGCCTTGGGAGCATGGTGGATGTAGCTCAGTTGGTTAGAGCGTCGGATTGTGGTTCCGAAGGTCGCCGGTTCAAGCCCGGTCTTCCACCCTGGAAAGCCCCGCAACGGGGCTTTCCGCTTTTTTCACCTTAGCGGCCCTGCCGGGGTACCTTGCGCCCATTCCCATGAACAGCACCTTCCTGCGCATCCTGCCGGCCATCGTTCCGATGATGGCCCTGGCGAGCGGTTGCCTCACCATCGAGGAGAACTACACCTTCAAGAAGAACGGCAGCGGCACCATGGAGTACGTGGTGGACATGAGCGAGCTGGGCAAGCTCATGGAGGGCTTCAAGGAAGTGGACGAAGGGAGTGCGAAAAGCTCCGGCTCCATGGACCTGGGCGATGAGGTGGCGATGCTGAAGGCCCTGCCGGGCATCAGCAAGGTGAAGCTCGACAACAAGAAGGAATGGGTGCAGCGGATCAGCTTCGCGTTCAAGGACGTGGCCGCGCTGAACGGCGCCCTCAACCAGTTGCTCAAGGACAGCACCGGCGTGCGGAAGGAGTTCTTCCGCTGGGAGGGCGCCACCCTGGTGCGCACCAACAACGACCACGCCCGGCAGCTGGGCATGGGCATGGCCGGCGAGGACGATGAGGAGGGCGTGGACCTGGCCGCCATACTGGGCGCCATGAAGTACCGGTACAGCTTCAAGTTCGCCGACAAGGTGGGCGACCTGGGCACCAGCGAGCGCGTGCAGGCCCAGCGCCCCAAGGCCAAGGTGTTCACTCTGGAGACCGACTTCGCCACCATCGCCGAGGACCCCGGCGCACTGGACCTGCGGATCACGTTGGACCGCTGATCCGACGGGCCGCAGGGGGCGTCGCCATCGCCCGCCGCAGCTATCTTGCCCGCCACCATGCGGCCGATCTTCCATTTCCTGTTCCACGTGCTCGCCGGGTGGCGCATCCGTGACGACCGCCCCGCGGGCCTGCCCCGCTACATCGTGGTGGTGGCCCCGCACACCAGCAATTGGGATTTTTTCATCGGCCTGGCCGTACGCAGCCTGGCGCACATGGGCGACACCCGCTACCTGGCCAAGAAGTCGCTCTTCAAGCCGCCGCTCGGCTGGTTCTTCCGCGCCCTGGGCGGCCATCCGGTGGACCGCAGCCGCCACACCAACCTGGTGGACGCCGTGGTGGCCATGTTCGATTCCGGCGAGATCGACAAGATCGCCATCACCCCCGAGGGCACGCGCAGCTACCAGCCCAACTGGAAGACCGGCTTCCACCACAACGCCACCAAGGCCCGCGTGCCCGTGATCCTGGCCACCTTCGACTACCCCAGCCGCACCGTGGTGCTGGGCGACATCTTCCCGCTCACCAGCGATCCCGAGGCCGATATCGAACGCATGAAGGACTGGTTCCGCAAGTACAAGGGGCGCAACCCGGAGGACGGCGTGCGGTAGGGGGGCGTCCCGACTGCGTGCCGGCAATGGAAGAACATCCATGGCCCGGCCTCACCCATGCAGTGCCTGGAGCCAACCCATAAAACTATGCAAAACATTTATATATGGTCCGGACGTATTTTTCGTATCCCACGGCCGTAGGTTCGTTCCGGCAATGGACCGTGCAACACACATGCCGATCATTGTGGTACAGCAGCGTACGCCACGGGACCACGGCCCGGTCACGGCCTTCGATGGGAACATCTGCCCGCCGGAGCCGATCGAGCGGGTGGACGCTGCCCGGACCAAGGCACAGCCCCGCACCGGTAAGCAGCGCTTGCGACGGCCCCGGCCCGTTCAAGGACATGGCGGGAGCTGGCCGGGGTAACTTCGATCTTACGCGCTGCTGAAGCATACGCCTGCAATGCGGGTAGTAGGCAGCGCAACCGCACCCAGGAGCGGTCCATCCTGGGCCTGACCACCGGAGGTGGTGTGCTGCGACGAAAAGCCCGAACGGACGAAGGCACTGAAAGACAAGGAAGGGCGTAGGACCGGGACGATGCGCCCGGCCGATACGAACTGAACACGATGAACGCTGCCCATACACACGATCGCAAGTTTCGCTTGAGGCTCGTCGTGACCTTTGTTGTGGTAGTGTTCAGCACACCTTACGCCACGCACGCCCAGAACCTTGTCCCCAACCCGGGTTTCGAAGAAGCGGATAGTTGCTCTGATCAGCTACCACCCTTTGTAGGCATCCACGACTGGTACAGTGTCAACGGCAGCCCGGATCACCTACGAAGCTGTTTGCCTTACGGAGATTTCCGAGGCTTGCCCATGAATTTCTTCACCTACCAGCATCCTTTTGAGGGGGCCTCCTGTGTAGGCATGGCGACATATTGGCAGCATGGCTCAAACGAGTACCGGGAGTGGATCATGGCGCCCTTGCTGGGACCTATGGTGGTGGGGCAGACCTACTACTGTAGCTTCCGGGCGAACGCCGCATTCGGGGGCAACCACACCTTTCCTCAGTTTTGGCTGGCCAACGACAAGGTGGGCATACGCTTCACCACCATGGCAATGCCTCCTTGGAATGTGGGCGATCCCTTCCCAGTGCCGGTCAACCATGCGCACATCATGCATTCGCAGATCCTCGCGGATACGGTGGGCTGGACCTTGGTGAGCGGCAGCTTCGTGGCGGACAGCGCCTACCAGTACTTGATGATCGGACAGTTCTTCAGCAATGCCTTGACGGATACGCTGCAGTTTTCTCCAGAGGGCATTCCATGGTACTGGTTGCCTCGAGCATACACTCTGGTGGATGCAGTCTGTGTTTCGGCCAGTCCGGATGGGTGTGACCTAGGTCAGAGTGTGGGTGAGGGGCTGCCATCAGGTCCGGCGCTCTTCCCCAATCCGGCGCGTGACCAGTTGGTGGTGGCGCAATGGGGCGGGGCCGAAGCGCAGGTGCTGGATGCCATGGGGTGCTTGCTGTGGCAGGGCCGGATCACCAGCGATCGCTGGGTGCTGGATGTGGGGTCTTGGGCACGCGGTGCTTATGTGTTGCGCATGGTGCATCTCGGCCGGGTGGAAGCGTA
Source organism: Flavobacteriales bacterium (assembly GCA_034002325.1). Lineage (GTDB taxonomy): Bacteria > Bacteroidota > Bacteroidia > Flavobacteriales_F > PHOS-HE28 > PHOS-HE28. The sequence continues at coordinate 6,366 of JAVFAQ010000132.1, forward strand.
CAAGTTCGTATTGACCGAGTGAACGCATCGTTCCGGTCCTTTCAGTGAACAACAAACACGAAAGGACATGAGAACGAAGAATTTCTTGAAGCACCTGATCCTGGGTGCGCTGTTGCTGATCACTTGCAGGGTGATCGGTCAGTCCACGACACCTGGCAATGTGGCTGCTGGACCAGGCGATTTTCTGGGTTGGGATAATACGGCCACCAACAACTTCCCGTTGATGATCCGGCACGACGCCAACCAACCGATCCAGTGGTTCACCGACAGCCTGCAACGGATGGTGTTGACGAACACGGACACGAACGCCACGGTGAACGGTTTCGACAGCCTGGACCTGAGCGGGTTCCTCGGCGTGGGGCACTTCAACAGCATTCCCGGGGACCGGCCGTTGACATTCGTCCACATCAGCGACACCGGCACCTTTGCCGCCGGTTACCGCCCCTGGATGCGCGCCGGGCTGCTCGTTACGGACCGCTCCGATGCCATGTACTTCGGCACCAAGAACGACCAGGGGAACGATCGGCGTGATGCGGTGATCAACTGGAGCGACAACCTGGAGTACGCCCCGCAATGGGGCCCGGACGCGCTGCGCTTCATCTTCACGCGTGCGGCGGATTCCACCAATGTGGCCTCCGAGAACGATGGGTTGGAACTGATGCGCATGGTGCCCCATATCGGCGGCAACGAGGGCTTCGCGGGCATCGGCGATTTCAAGAGCGCCGCCGCCACCCCTGATGAGCGCCTGGACATCCTGGACCGGACCATCCGCTTGCGGGCCTTCGTCGACTCGATCGCCTATCGCAACGACAGCCTGCTGCGGGTTCTGGTGGTGGACTCCACCGACGGGCGGGTGTACTGGCGGCCGATCGCCGGCATGGGCGATGGCTGCTCGTCCGGCTGGATGCTCAACGGCAACGACCCGGTCACGGCCTTCGATGGGAACATCTGCCCGCCGCAGTCGATCGATCGGGTGGGCATCGGCACGGACAAGCCGGAGGCCAAATTGCATGTGCGGAAGGATACCACCAATGGCCTGAACACCGAGCGGGCGGGTTTCTTTCACAATGTGATCACGGCGTCGACGGGCATCGGCATGGATGCTTTGGCGGAAGGCCAGGGTTCCCAGTGGAACATCGGCGGTCGTGGGATCGCACGCAACAGCGGTCGTTCGGTGGGTTTGTGGGGCATTGCCGAAGGCGACCTGCCCAATACCACCAACACGGGTGTGCGGGCCGAGGCATTTTCTTCGCCAACCCACAACCTGGGTGTTTCGTCCTGGGCCAGCGGTGGCACCAATGCGACCGGGGTGACGGCGACCGGGATCGGGGGTTCGGATCTCAGCACTGGGGGAAGCTTCATGGGGAGCAGCAGTGTTACGACCACCGGGGTGAAAGCCAGCGCGACTTCCGGTTCGCTCTTCACCTACGGGGTCCAGGGCCAGGGGACCGGCGGTGGTCGTGCCTACGGGTTGTGGGGCTCGGCCTCGGCGGGGCAGAGCTTGAACTACGGGGTGTATGGCACCGCCACCGGGCCGGGGTGGTCCACCGTGTACGCCGGTTACTTCAATGGCGATGTCATGGCTTTCGGCGGCACCTATCAGGGGTCGGATGCCGCGCTGAAGACCGGCATCACGGATGTGGTGGCCGCCGACCAGCCGGACGTGGTGGCGCAGTTGCAGCTGCACACCTACCACTACGATCATGAGGCCCACCCCGCCCTGAACATGCCGCAAGGTGAGCAGCTGGGCCTATTGGCCGATGAGCTGGAGGAATTGCTTCCCGGCCTGGTGAAACAGTCCGTTCAACCGGCCGTGCTGGACAGCGTGGGCAATGAGGTCCATCCCGAGGTGGAGTTCAAGGCCGTGAACTATACTGGTCTCATCCCGCACTTGGTGCTGGCCATTCAACAGCAACAGGCCCGGATCGATGAACTGACCGAACTGGTCCAAGCCTGCTGCACCGCCGACACCAAGGCCACCGACCCCAACGA
>JAVFAQ010000133.1:0-8325 GCA_034002325.1 Flavobacteriales bacterium
TGCCGCTGCCGGTCTGCCAGATCACCAGCGGGAACTGGTCGTCGAGCGCGCCGGTGAGGATCTCATCGCACACGCGGCCGATCAGGTCCGCCTTCTCCTGCGGCAATTTGCCCAGCTCCAGGTTGGTGAGCGCGGCGGCCTTCTTCAGGTGGGCGAAGGCATGCACGATCTCGCGCGGCATGCTGCCCGGCGGCCCGATCTTGAAGTTGTTGCGGCTGCGCTCGGTCTGTGCGCCCCAGTATTTGTCGGCGGGCACCTTCACCTCGCCCATCGTGTCCTTCTCGATCCGGTATTCCATGGTATTCGCGTTATGCCGACCCGATGGGTCGACGGTACAGGTGCGTTCTTCCGAGCGCATGCACAGCCACGATGGTCATCACACCTTCTGGCTCTGGCCGTGCATCATCAGATACGCCTTGAGGAACTCGTCGATCTCGCCGTTGAGCACGTCGTCCACGTTGCTGGTCTCGTGTTCGGTGCGCACGTCCTTCACCAGCTTGTAGGGCTGCAGCACGTAGTTGCGGATCTGGCTGCCCCACTCGATCTTCTTCTTGCCGGCCTCGATCGCGCTGCGCTTGGCGCGTCGTTTCTCGAGCTCGGCCTCGTAGAGCTGGCTCTTGAGCAGTTGCAGGGCCTTGGTCTTGTTGTCCAGCTGGCTGCGGGTCTCGGTGTTCTCGATGATGATGCCGCTGGGGCCGTGCCTCAGGCGCACGCCGGTCTCCACCTTGTTCACGTTCTGGCCGCCGGCACCGCCGCTGCGGAAGGTGTCCCAGGTGATGTCGGCCGGGTTGATGTCGATCTCGATGCTCTCGTCCACCAGCGGGTACACGTACACGCTCACGAAGCTGGTGTGGCGCCGGGCGTTGCTGTCGAAGGGGCTGATGCGCACCAGGCGGTGAACGCCGTTCTCGCCCTTGAGCATGCCGAATGCGAACTCGCCGGCCACTTCGATGGTGGCCTGCTTGATGCCGGCCGCCTCGCCGTCCTGGTAGTCGAGCACCTTCACGTTGTATCCGCTCTTCTCGGCCCACATGCGGTACATGCGCAGCAGCATCAGGGCCCAGTCGTTGCTCTCGGTACCGCCGGCCCCGCTGGTGATCTGCACCACGGCGTGCAGGGGGTCCTCCTCGGCGCTGAGCATGTTCTTGAACTCGAGCTCCTCCAACGCCGCCGCGGCCTTGTCGAACTGCGCCTCGAGCTCGGCCTCGCTCACCTCCTTGGCCTTGAAGAACTCGTGCATCACGCCCAGGTCGTCCACCTCGCGCTTCACGCCTTCGTACAGTTCCACCCATCGCTTGAGTTCGCGGATGCGGCGCATGGTCTGCTGGGCCTTCTTCTGGTCGTTCCAGAAGTCGGGGTCCTGGGTGTACTTCTCCTCCTCGGCGACCAGGCCGCGCTTCTGGTCCACCTCCAGATGGGCCTTGAGGTCCTCGAGGCGTTCGCCCAGTTCGTCGATCTTGTCCGTGGTGATCATGCGGAAGGTGCCCGATGGGGCCGCAAAAGTACGGGTGCGGGGGCGCCCGTGGCCCGGGGCGGATGCGGGGCCTTAGAGCGGCACCTCGTTGCCCTCGGCGTCCTTCACGGCGTATGCCAGGAACTGCAGGCTGCCGTCGGGGACCACGCGCACCCACTTGCGCCAGCGCAGCCACCATTTGAAGCGGATGCTGCGCAGGCCCTTGGTGAGGTAGGCATGGATGAAGGGGTGCACGTGCAGGGCGATGCGGTCCATGCCCTTCTCGCCCAGGAGGTGGCCGATGCTGTTCTCGATCTGGTCCACGATCAGCACGGGGGCCTGCACCTCGCCGGTGCCCTGGCAGGTGGGGCAGCTCTCGTTGGTCTCGATCTCGGTGGCGGGGCGCACGCGCTGGCGGGTGAGTTCGATCACGCCGAAGCGCGACGGGGGCAGGATGTTGTGCTTGGCCTTGTCGTCGGCCATGGCGTCCTTCAGGGCCTTGTGCAGGGCGCGGCGGTTCTCGGGCTCGTAGAGGTCCACGAAATCGATGGCGATGATCCCGCCCATGTCGCGCAGGCGCAGCAGCCGGGCGATCTCCTTGGCCGCCTCGATGTTGAGCTCCAGCACGTTGGTCTCCTGGTCCTTCTTGCCGGCGCCCTTGCGGCTGCCGCTGTTGACGTCGATCACGTGCATGGCCTCGGTCTTCTCGATGATGAGGCTGGCCCCGCTGGGCAGCATCACCTGGCGACCGAAGGCCTGCTTAATCTGGCGGTTCACGCCGAAGTTGTCGAAGATGTCGAGCCGGCCCTTGTAGTGCTTGACGATGCCCTTGGCCTCGGGCGCGATCTTCTCCAGGGTGTGGGCCACCTCCTCGGCGAGGTCCGCATCGTCCACGTGGATGCTGGTGAAGTCCTTGTTGAGCACGTCGCGCAGCACGGCGTTGGTGCGGTCCAGCTCGCCCAGCACCTTCTTCGGCGGCATGGCCCCGCGCAGGTTGCGGAACATCACCTCCCACCGGGCCATCAGCGCCTGGAGGTCGGCCTCGAGGTCCTCGCCGCGCTTGTTCTCGGCATTTGTGCGCACGATCATGCCGAAGTTCACCGGCCGCATGGTGTGCATCAGCTGCTTCAGGCGCTTGCGTTCCTCCTCGTCCTTGATGCGCGAGGAGATGCTCACCTTGTTGATGAAGGGCACCAGCACCATGTAGCGGCCGGCCAGGGTCACCTCGGCGGTGAGGCGCGGGCCCTTGGTGCTGATGGGCTCCTTGGCGATCTGCACCAGGATGGACTGGCTGGCGCTGATCACGTCCTGGACCTTGCCGTTGCGGTCGATGTCCGGGTCCAGCTTCCACCCCTCCAGGGTGGGGGCCTTGTTGCTCCCGTTCACCGCGCCCTTGGTGAACTTGAAGGTGTTGCGGAACTGGGGCCCGAGGTCCAGGTAATGCAGGAAGGCGTCCTTCTCGTGGCCCACGTCCACGAACGCGGCGTTGAGCCCGGGGGCCACCTTGCGCACGCGGGCGAGGTGGATGTCGCCCACGGCGAAGCCCCGGTCGGTCTTCTCCCGGTGCAGCTCGGTCAGCACCTTGTCGCGCAGGATGGCGATGGCCACCTCGCTGGCGCCTGAACGAATGATGAGGTCGATGCTCACGCGATGAACGGCTTGTGCATGGAGGAAAGGGCGCCACGACGACGCCGGACGCACGGCCACCGCACCTGCGGGAAGGGTCCCGCAGGCATGGCCGCATCAGAAGCGGAACCTACCGGTTCTTCTTCTTGTGCCTGTTCTTCCGCAAGCGCTTCTTGCGCTTGTGCGTGGCCATCTTGTGCCTCTTACGCTTCTTTCCGCACGGCATGTGCTCTACTGTTTGAGTTCTTGTTCAAGTTCTGCGATGAACCGGTCCACCCCGTTGAGGATGACCGTGTCCTGTGCCAATGTCCTGTACTTCCGCAGGCTGGCGATGGCCTGCTCGGTGCTGTCCAGCGTGGCGTACGCGCGGCCCAGGTAGAACCACACGTCCGGGTAGCCTTCCGGGTCCAGGCGCGCCACCTGTTGGAAGCGTTCCAGGGCCCGGTCGTACTGGCCGCTCTGCACCGAGAACAGCCCCAGGTGCCAGTGCGCGCCGGCATTGTCCGGCTCCTCCTTCACGATGGTGAGCAGCTGCTGGATCCCCGCCATGGGGCTGGCGCCCTGCACCATGGCCACGGCCTCGGCCAATCGGGCCTCGCCGGGGTCCACGGCGGGCGCCTCGGGCCCACGCGGGAGCAACAACAAAAGAACGACCGCCACCACGGCGCCGGCCAGGGCCAGCCATTGGGGCGTTCCCATCCGCATCAGGCAGGTGTGTTGCCCCGGCCCCGGTTCTTCACCTTGTCCACGAAGACATCGGCGGGCTTGAACACGGGCACGTCATGGGCCGGGATGATGATGGCGGTGTTGCTGGCCAGGATGCGCCCGGTCTTCTGCTTGCGGTGCTTCACCAGGAAACTGCCGAAGCCGCGCAGGTGTACCGGCTCGCCCTTCTCCAGGCTCGCCTTCACCTCCTCCATCAGGGACTCCACCACGACCAGCGCCACATTGCGCTCCACACCGGTCTTTTTCGCGATGATGCCGACCAATTCTGCCTTCGTCATGACCCTTGTCTGCGTTTGGGGCCGCAAAGATAAGGTTCAGCGCCGATCCGGCAACGCATCTTTGCCACTGTATGTCAAGTGCTTCATGGTTCAGCCGGGCGGTGATGGCCTGGTACACCGAAAACCGGCGCCCCCTGCCCTGGCGGGCCACCACCGCACCGTACCCCGTGTGGCTCAGCGAGGTGGTGCTGCAGCAGACCCGGGTGGACCAAGGCACCGCCTACTGGCAGCGCTTCATGGCGCGCTGGCCCACGGTGCACGACCTGGCCGGCGCCACCGAGGACGAGGTGCTGCGGGAATGGCAGGGCCTGGGCTACTACAGCCGCGCGCGCAACCTGCTGCGGGCCGCCCGTCAGGTGGCGGATGGGCACGGTGGCCGGTTCCCGCGCACGTACGCGGGCCTGCTGGGCCTCCCGGGCGTGGGCGCGTACATCGCCGCCGCCGTGGGTTCGATCTGCTTCGGGCTGCCCCGTGCGGTGGTGGACGGCAACGTGTACCGCGTGCTGGCCCGGTTCGCCGGCATCGACACGCCGATCGACAGCACCGCAGGGCGCAAGGTGTTCGGTGCGCTGGCCACCGAACTGCTGGACCCCGCCCGGCCCGGCGACCACAACCAGGCCGTGATGGAGCTGGGCGCACTGGTATGCACGCCGCAGCGCCCGGCCTGCCCGGCATGCCCGCTGCGCACCCGATGTGCGGCCCTGGCCACCGGCCACGTGGAACGCCTGCCCGTGAAGGCGGGGCGGACCAAGGTGCGTGAGCGGCACTTCAACTTCCTGCTCTTCCGCGGCCGCCGAGGGGTGCGCCTGCAAAAGCGCGCGGCGAAAGACATCTGGGCCGGGCTCTACCAGCCGCCCCTGATCGAGACCGGCCGGCAGACGGGCCCCAAGGGCATGCTCCGGCAATTGCGCGCCCTGCATCCCGGTGCGTGGGCCGTGCGCCGCGCCGCCCCGCCCGTGGTCCACCTACTGAGCCACCAACGGCTGCACATCACCTTCTGGGAAGTGGCCCCGCCCAGGGGTTTCCGCGCGCCGGGCGATTGGACGTGGGTGCCCGCCGCCCACCTGGGCCGCTATGCCCTGCCCCGGCCGGTGGAGCGCCACCTGGCCCCCCCGACGCCGGCATGAGGCCGCCGTCAGTACACCAGGACCACGCGCTTCTCCAGCACATTCTCCCGCATGCCGGGATGCAGGAAATCCAGGGAGAGCAACTGCACCGGGTAATTGTCCAGGTGCAGGGTGCGGCGTGGCTCAAGGCCGGCCCCGCTCAACTCGTGCGCATGCTCGGGAGTGGTGTATACCGCCGTGCCGGGCCGCACGGCCGCCTTGACCTCCTCGGCATCACCGTACCACCGCACCGGATGGCCGGCATAAAAGTCCAGCGCGGTGCCGCCCTGGCGGAAGCCGATGAACCGATCGGGGCCCAGCCCCTGCGCCGCGGCCCACTTGCCCGCCTGCGCATTGGCCTGGTACCGCAGGATGGACGGGTAGATATGCCCGTTGAGGGCGACCATGGCGGCGATCATCACCGTGAACGTGGCCGCGAAGGCGCCACCGCCGCGTCGCAGGTGCAGCACGGCCGCGAGCCCCGCCACCACCAGCAGGGCCACGAACGGCCATGCCCCTTGCGGGAAGGACCAGGCGGTGACCACCATGGCCAGCGTCCAAAGCAGCGCCACGAGCACCCCATGGGCGCGGCGCCAGGCCGGTGCGGGCGCGGCATGCCAGGCCCGCGCGGCCAGCACCGCGTAGAGCGGCACCACCACGTAGAGGTAGTGGGGCAGCTTGAATTGTGAGAACGACAGCGCCACCGTCACCAGCACGGCGCCCGCCCACGAGGCGTGCTCCGGGAGCGGGCGCCGCTTCACCAGGGCCACGGCGCCCTGCCACAGGCCCAGCAGCGTGAAGAGCGTCCAGGGCAGCAATTGCCAAATGACCTCATGGGTGAAGAAGAGCACCGTGCTGTCGTCCTTCCAGCGGTTCTCCCCGGTGATGCGGCCGAAGCTCTGCTCCCAGAAGAAGAAGCGAAGGCCATGGGCGCCGTGCTGGTCGTACAGCCCCATGGCCATGGGCAACAGCAGCAGGCCCACGATCGCCGGCGCCAGCAGCAACTCCCGGCGCCGCAGCACATCGAAGCGCCTGGCCCACAGCACATGGCCGCCGATGGCGATGGCCGGGGCCATCAGCCCCATGGGCCCCTTGGCGAGCATGCCCAGCGCGATGGCCACGGCGCAACCCGCCAGATGCACCATGCGGCGCCCCTGCACCCAGGCCATGCCCAGCCAGGTGGCGGTGATGGCGGACGCGGTGAGCATGGTGTCGGTCTTCACGTCGCCGTTCATCAGGATGAAGGCCGCGCAGCTGCCGTACATCAATGCGGCGGTGCGGGCCACGGCCTCCGGGTGGAACAGCCGCGCGAAGCGGTGGGTGGCGTACAGGCCGATGAAGGCGAAGAGCATGCTGGGCAGGCGATAGCTCCAGGCATGCACGCCGAAGACCTTGTACGAAAGGGCCGAGAGCCAGAACAGCAGCGGCGGCTTGTCCAGGTAGTCCTGGCCGCGGTGGTGCAGGTGCCCCCAGTCGCTGCCGTGCAGCATCTCGCGCGACATGGCGGCGTACTGGGCGGCGTCCACCTGCATCACATCGAGCACGGCCCCCATGGCCACCACCGTCACCAGGGCCAGCAGGGCGATCAGTACGGAACGATCGGACATGGGGCGCGAAGATCGGCCGTTCCCGCCCCGCGCCCGCCGGTGGGCGTTGCCGTAACATTGCACGCTTGCCATGGGCCGCCGCGCGATCGGGACATTGATGCTGCTGGCCACGCTCAGCGTGATCGGCGTGGTGATCACCCAATTGGTGTGGCTGCAACAGGCCCGCCACTACCGCAGCGACCAGGTGGCCCTGCACCAGGAGCAGGCCCGCCAACTGGAGAAGCAGTTCAACGACCGCGTGGTGATGGCCCTGACCGATGTGACGGAGCAGATCCTCTCCATCACCAAGGACCCCAGCGACCTGTTCGACGCGGTGAAGCAGGAACGCCCCAACTACTTCGCCGTCACCATCAACGACACCCTCCACCCGTACCTGCTGGAGGCCCTGCTGCGCCAGGAGTTCGGCCGGCGGAACATCAACGAGGACTTCGAGTACGGCATCTACGACTGCTTCACGGACAGCATCGTCTACGGCAACTACGTGGTGCTCGACACCGCCGGCACGGACAGCGTATCGCACTCGCGCCTGCTGAAGCTGGACAAGGACGGCCACTATTTCGGGGTGTACTTCCCCAACCGGCAAAGCACCCTGTGGGAGGAGGGCAACGGCCACTGGACCTGGGTCTTCCCCATGATCGTGTCGCTGATCGTGTTCGCCTTCTTCGCGTACAGCGTATGGGTGATCATGCGCCAGAAGCGGCTGAGCGAGATGAAGAACGACTTCATCGGCAACATGACGCACGAGCTCAAGACGCCCATCAGCACCATCGCCCTGAGCGCCGAGGTGATCGGCGACCCGGGCATCGTGCAGGAGCCGGACCGCCTGGCGAACTACGCGCGCATCATCCGCAGCGAGAACGACCGCCTGCGGGCCCAGGTGGAGCGCGTGCTGCAGCTGGCCCGCATGGACAAGGACCGCATGGAGATGAAGCGCGTGCCCGTGGACATGCTGGAGGTGGCGGAGGAAGTGGCGGACGCCTTTTCGCTGGCCGTGGGGGAGCGCGGCGTGGAGCTGCGCACCGTGGCGGAGACGGCCCGTGCGGTGGTCACCGGCGACCGCGCGCACCTGACCAACGCCCTGTTCAACCTGGTGGACAACGCGCTGAAGTACGGGCCGCCGGGCAACACCATCACCATCACCACGGCACGGGCCAACGGGCGCGTCACCGTGGCCGTGGCCGATCGCGGTATCGGCATCCGCAAGGAGGACCTGCCGTTGATCTTCGAGCGCTTCTACCGGGTGGGCACCGGCAACGTGCATGATGTGAAGGGCTTCGGACTGGGCCTGCACCACGTGCAACAGATCGCCCGGGCGCACCGCGGCGAGGTCACCGTGCGCAGCGAACCCGGAAAAGGCAGTACGTTCACCTTGGCCCTGCCCGAGGAACGACCCGGGCACCCCGACGAACAATGAGCACCAAAGCCACCATCCTGCTCGTGGAGGACGACGAGATCCTCGGTGTCGTGTTCCAGGACGCCCTGCGCCGCAAGGGCTACACCGTGCATCGGGCCCGCGACGGGAAGGAGGG
>JAVFAQ010000134.1:0-8303 GCA_034002325.1 Flavobacteriales bacterium
CACATGGTACGGGCCGGCCGGCACATCGAACGACAGGCGCGCGCCGCCCAGCGGGGCCATCACGTCGCCGTCGCGCTCCAGCAGCGCACTTTGTGCCGCCACCACCACTGCCGGGTCGTCCGGGTCGCGCAGCTCCACCAGCACCCAGTCCACCACGGCGTTCTTCCCGGTCACGGCCAGGCGGTCCATGGTGGTGGTCTCCCCGCCGGCATGGTCGAAGCCCAGGACGGCATACGGCTCTTCCAAGGGCACCAGGCCCTGGGCCCGCAGGTCGTCGCGCATCATGTTCAGCTCAGCGTCCCATGCGCCCTGCAAGGCCATGCGCACGCGCACGGACGGGGCGCAGTCCGCCCACCGGGCCAATGCGCTGCCCGGGATGATGGTGCGGGTGCCGTTGGTGGGCGTCTGCCAATAGAGCTGCCAATGGTCGCCGCCCTGCCCCTCCTTGTGCAGCAGTTCCACATAGTAGTGGGCGCCGGCCTGGAGCATGACCGGCGCACTGGTCTGCTCCGGATATTTGTTGAACTCCGCCACGTTGGTCCACCCCGGCACCGCGCAAAGCTGTTCCATGAACTGGTTGCCGGGTCCGGGGCTGAGGAACACCAGGGAGGCATCGTCGCTGGTCACGGTGAAGGTGTATTCACCGGTCACCGGCGGGATGATGTAGCCGCGCACACGGGTGCCGTAATTGTCGAGGATGTTCACCGGCCCTTGGAAGCTGGTGGGATGGAAGGTGGTCGCCGGCGCGTGGGGGTAGTCCGGATGGGCCAACAGGCTGGCCACGTCGCCGCCGGTCACGTTGGTCCAACGCTCGGCCAGCAGGCTGCCCATGGGGCCGATGCAGTCCGCCGGGCCCACGGTGATCACCGAGATCGTTCGGGCCGTCTGCCCGGTGAGGCCGTCATTGTCGGTGACGGTGAGCACCACGGCATGGTCGCCGGTCTCGCCGAACACTTTCATGGGCGCGGGGTCGGTGCTGAAAGTGCCGTCGCCGAAGTCCCAATGCCAGGCCACCACCTCATCGGGGTCGTACGAGGCCCATCCGTCGAACTGAACGGTGAGCGGTCCGGTGCCGGCGGCCACATCGCAATTGATCACGGCGGTGGGCGGGATCAGGTGGCACGGCGGGTGGATCCAATGGTCCACCGTGGTGGCCAGGCCCCCGGCATCGGTCACCGTGAGCCGGATGTTGTAGCTGTACTGCTCCCCGTCGCAGCCCACGCCGCTGATCAACGTGGTGGTGACGGGTGCGGGATCGATCGGCTCGGGGTGGTTGTGCGTGTTGTGGTGCAGGATGGTCTGCCAGGCGTAGGTGAGTTCGGCCGGGCCGTGCTCCAGGTCCGTCACATCGGCCTGTAGCGCGAAGATGGTGTCCACCCCGATGGGATAGAAGGCCCCGTCCGGGAAACTGGTGATGGTCACCTGGGGCGGGGTGTTGTTCACGGACACCAGCAGCTGGGCGGCGGCGCTGTTCCCGCCCGGATCGGTGACGGTGAGGCTCACGGTGTACGCCGTGGGCACGCCCGGCGCGGCGGTGAACACATGCTGGGGGTCGGGATCGGTGCTGGTGGTGCCGTCGCCGAAGTCCCACAGATAGGTCACGACGCCGCCTTCGGGATCGCTGCTGCCGCTACCGGTGAACTGCACGGTGAGCGGCCCGGGGCCGTATTGCACGTCCTGTTCGGCCACCGCCACGGGCGGCAGGTCCACGGCCAGGCTGTAACAGATGCGGCGCAGTTGGCCGGGCGAGTACCGGATGTACCACACGCACCCGTCGGGGCCTTCGCCGATCCAGGTGATCGGGCCCAGGCCGCCGGCGAAGTCATGCACGCTCACCGGCTGGTCCTGCTCGTTGAACTTGAAGCGGCGGATCCAACCCGACACGTAATCGCCGTGGTAGCTGCTGTGGTGGTACTCCAGCGGCATGTTGTGGTTCGAGTGGCGCGGGCCGGCCAGGGCGGAGTTGCCGCCGAAGCGCGGGCCGGGCACCGGGCTGGTGGGCGCGTCCAGGTCGTAGGTGATGGCTTCGTTGCCCAGGAAGCCCGGGGTGCGGCTCTGGTTGCCGTGGCGCCAATCGATCGGCGGGCGCGAGTGGAAGAACTTCGGGATTGCGTTGGGGATCTGCACCGCCGGGTTGCAGGGATTGGGGTGCCCGTTGAGGTGTACGGGCGTGTCCTGCTTCAACAGGTCGCGGAACCGGAAGTAGGGCGTGCAGCTCACCCCGTCGTACAGCGGATTGGGCGCGTCGAGGTTCTGCGTATTGGCGTCCATGTACGAGTTCAGCTGCGTGCTGCCCTCGTACAGCGGCCAGCCGAAGTTCATGCCCGCCTCGAAGCACACGTGCAGGTCTTCCCACGTGTTCCAGCCCACATCGCCGATGTACAGGGTGCCGGGGCGGCCGTCCAGGGGGTCCGTGCTCACCTGCGCATGCACGGTGTCGATCGTCATGCGGAACGGGTTGCGCAGGCCCAGGGCCCACACCCGGGAACGGGGTGCGCGGGGAGCACCGCCGTCGTAGAACGGGTTGCTGGGCACGCCGTCGCCGGTGGCCGGGTCGATCCGCAGCACCTTGCCGTTATGGCTGTTCACCATCTGCGAGCGGAAGGCCCCCACGTTCTCCTCCGGGCGGATGATGCCGATGGCCAGGGCCTGCTGGTAATAGGTCTCGGGCCGGCTGCCGGCATCGGTGCTGGAGTAGCTGGACCCGTCGCCCACGGTGGCCAGCAGGGTGCCGTCCTTGCCGAAGACCAGCGAGCCGGTGGTGTGCGACTCGTGCAAGCTGGGCACGCCCGTCTGCGGGGTCTCCCCCACCAGCACCAGGCGCGAGGCGGGGTCCACCGCAAGGCGCTCCGGGCCGGGCGCCGTATAGCGCGTGATGCGCATGATGGTGGCCGCATAATAGGCGTTGGTGGCCGGGTTGTAGGCGGGGGTCCCGTGGTGCAGCAAGTGGTGCTGGTCCACCAGGTAGAGCAGATAGATGTGGCCGTTGCTCAGGAAGTGCGGGTCCAGAGTGAAGCCCAGCAGGCCATGGTCGCGCCAGTTGCCCACCTCGTCGCTGATGTCGATCAACGGGTCGTCCAGCCGCACGCCGTCCTCCACGATCCACACGCGGCCGCCCTTCTCCCATACGTACATCCGCTCATTCTGGTCCCAGCAGGCGCCCACCGGGTCCTGCCAGCCGGCCATCACCAGGGAGTTGCTGAAACCGGGCGGTTGCGTCTGGGCGAACAGGCCGACGGCGCAGACCATGGACCAAGCACAGCCCATGAGCAGGCGCAGCGGGAAGGAACGTGGGGTCTGAGGGGTCGGATGGATGTGGATCATGGACGAATGGCCGTAAAACGACGACAAAACTACCCCGATCATCGTCCGAATGTCAACCCGAGTTATCCACACGCCGGGACCGGGGGCCGGGCATCACGCGCGATGCGCACGACCAAGGCGTGGATCTTCGGTGACACGCGCCATGATAGGACCGGGTACTTTTGCGGCCGCAAAACGCGCCCTCCCCCATCATGTTGAAGCACCTCATGCCCATCGCGGGCATCGCCACGATCACCGCTTGTTCCACCCCCGCGCCCGAGCAGGCCACCACCACCCCGCCTGCGACCGACAGCGTACAGCTGGTGCATCCGCATGAGAAGCACTTCAAGAACCTGCGCCAGTTGAGCAACGGCGGCGACGTGGCCGAGGCCTATTGGAGCTTCGACGGCCAGCGCCTGGTGTTCCAGGCCACCGTGCCCGATTGGGGCGAGGAGTGCGACCAGATCTACCACTTCGACCCCTTCGCGGGCGACCTGCTCGGCGGCCCACCGCAGAAGGTGAGCATCCATGGGGGCCGCACCACGTGCAGCTACTTCATGCCCGGCGACACCACCATCATCTTCGCCAGCACCCACGAGGAGAACGCCGGCTGCCCGGCCAAGCCCGAGCGCCGCGCCGACGGCAAGTACGTGTGGCCCATCTACCCCAGCTTCGACATCTATGAGGCCGACCTCCAGGGCAACATCCTGCGCCGCCTCACCGACCAGCCCGGGTACAACGCCGAGGCCACCGTCTCCCCCAAGGGCGACCGCATCGTGTTCACCAGCATGCGCGACGGCGACCTGGACCTGTACACCATGGCCTTGGACGGCAGCGACGTGCGCCGCGTGACCACCGAGCCCGGCTACGACGGCGGAGCCTTCTTCAGCCCCGACGGCAGCAAGCTGGTGTGGCGCGCATCCCGGCCGCAGGGTCCCGAGGAACTCAAGGAATACCAGGACCTGCTGGCCCAGGGCCTGGTGATGCCCACCAACATGGAGCTGTACGTGGCCAACGCCGACGGCAGCGACGCCCGCCGGATCACCGACCTGGGCCAGGCCAACTGGGCGCCCTACTGGCACCCCGGCGGCGAGAAGATCATCTTCGCCAGCAACCACAAGAGCGAGCGCGGCTTCCCCTTCACCCTGTACATGATCAACATCGACGGCACCGGGCTGGAGCAGATCAGCCATGGCGACACCTTCGATGCCTTCCCCGTGTTCAGCCGCGACGGCAAGCACCTTGTCTTCAGCAGCAATCGAATCAACAAGGAAGGCAGCCGCGACTCCAACCTGTTCATCGCCGAGTGGCAGGAGTAGGCCGCCGGGCGGCACCCGCCGGGCATCGCACCATCACCGTCGACCGGAGCGCCCGGTGACCGCCCGGCCCTTCCTGGCGCACGGCTATCTTCGCCTCCCGAATGGCATTCGTGCATCCGGCGTTCCTGTGGGCCTTGGCAGCCCTGGCCATTCCGGTGCTCATCCACCTTTTCCAGCTTCGGCGGTACCGGCGCATCGACTTCCCCGACGTGCGCTTCCTGGCCGAGGTGACGCAGCAGACGCGCGCCCGCCGCAAGGTGCAGCATTGGCTGGTGCTGCTGGCCCGCCTGCTGGCGATCTCCTTCCTGGTACTGGCCTTCGCCCAACCGTACCTGCCCGGGGCGGACGGCACGGTGAAGGCCGGTGAACGCGCCGTTTCCATCCACATCGATGACAGCTTCAGCATGGACGGCCAGAACGCCGGAGGCCGCCTGCTGGACCAGGCCCGCAAGGGCGCCCAGGACGCCATCATGGCCCACGCGCCCACCACCCGCTTCCAGGTGATCACCAGCCGCATGGAGGGCCGGCAACAGATGCTCACCGGCCGTGACGAGGCCATGGAGGCCGCCGCCAGCGTGGAGACCGGCCCCTACGCCACGCCCCTGTCCCGCATCCTGGTGCGCCAGCGCGATGCCCTCTCGACCGCCGAGGCCCCGGTGAAGCGCGCCTTCCTGTTCACCGACCTGCAGCGCAGCACCACCGATGTGGAGAACTGGACGAACGACCCCGCGGTGCCCACGGTGATCGTACCGCTGATCGCCGGCCGGCCGGACAACCTGAGCATCGACTCCGTGTGGTTCGCCTCGCCCGTGCGCCGGGCCGGCCAAAGCGAGGAGCTGCGCGTGCGCATCCGCAACCATGGCGCACAGGACCTGGTGAACGTGCCCCTGCGCCTGCACGTGAACGGGCGCCAGCGCGCGCTGGCCACCTTCGGCGTCAATGCCGAGAGCGTGGTGGACACCCTGCTGCGCTTCACCATCGACCGGCCGGGCCTGTACCATGGCGAAACGGCCATCGACGACCAGCCGGTGACCTTCGACGACCGGATGCCCCTGGCCATGCACGTGAGCGACCGCACGGACGTGCTGCTGGTGCATGCCGACGACCTCGATGGCGACCGGGCGATCACCGCCGTGTTCGAGGGCGACAGCCTGCACGCGCTCACCACGGCCACCGCACGGGCCATCGACCCCGCGGTGGTGGCCCGGCAGGACCTGGTGGTGCTCAATGCGCTGCCCGAGGTGCCCAGCGGCTTGCTGCAAGTGCTCGCCGCTCTGGTGGAGGAGGGCGGCAGCATCGCCGTGTTCCCCCCGGCCCACCATGGCCCCGAGGGGTACGCCGAACTCTACGCCCGCTTCGGTGCCGCAGCGCCCGCCGCGCTGGACACCGGTCGGGCCCGCGTGGAGCGCATCGACCTGGAGCATCCCTTCTACCGCGACGTGTTCCAGACCATGCCCCGCAACGTGGACCTGCCCTTCGCCCAGGCCCGCTGGAGCCTGCGCCCGGCGCCGGGCAGCGATGTGCTGCTGCGCACCCAGGACGACCGTCCCTACCTGGCCCACACCCGCGTGGGCAAGGGCTCGGTGTACCTCAGCGCCGTGCCGTTGGCGGCCGACGCGGGCAACCTCACCCGTCATGCGCTCTTCGCCACATCCCTGCTGCGCATGGCCGAGCTGGCCCGTCCCATGGGTCCGCTGTACCACATCATCGGCGAGGGCGCCATCATCCCCTTGGAGCGCCAGGACCTGCCCGGGGGCCGGCCGCCCGTCCTGCACGGTCCCGATGGCGTGGTCTTCACCCCGGAGGTGCGCCGCTCACAGGGCGTGGCCCACCTGGTGTTGCATGACCAGGACGTGCCGCCCGGGCCGTATGCCGTGGTGGTCGGCACGGACACCATCGCCCACCTGGCCCTGGCCATGAGCCGCCGCGAGAGCGACCTCAGCGCATGGTCCGTCGACGAGCTGCGCGAAGTGCTGGCGCAGCGCGGGCTCGACAGCTTCACCGTGCTGGACAGCGGTGCCCGCGATCTTTCCCTACGTTTGACCGAGCTGGACCAAGGCCGCAAACTGTGGAAATGGTGCATCCTGTTCGCCCTGCTCGCCCTTGCCGCTGAAGTGTTCCTGATCCGCCTACTGCGATGAGCGCCCTGCTGTTGCGCCAAGTGAAGATCGTCGACCCCGGCGGGCCGCACCACGACCGCACCACGGACATCCGGGTGGAGCACGGCCGCATCGCGCGCATCGGCGACCGGATCCCCAAGGGCGGGGCCGTCGAAGTGCATCGCGACGGCCTGTGCGCCAGCCCCGGATGGGTGGACCTGCGCGCACACTTCCGCGACCCCGGCGAGGAGTGGAAGCAAGGCATCGCCAACGGATTGGACGCCGCCGCCGCCGGTGGCTACACCGCAGTGGCCGTGCTGCCCAGCACCACCCCCGCCACCGACGGGCGCGCCGCCATCGAGTACATGTTGCGCAAGGCCACCGGCCACCCCGTGGCCTTGCTGCCCTTGGGCGCGATCACCAAGGGGCTGGCCGGCCAGGAGCTCGCCGAGCTGCACGACCAGCGGCTGGCCGGCGCCGTGGCCTTCAGCGACGACCAGCACACCATCCGCAACAGCCGCCTGATGCTGCTGGCGTTGCAATACGTGCAGGGCCTGCCGGCCCCCACCGCCCCGGTGATGGTCTTCCCCAACGACCCGGACCTGGGCGTGCGGGGCATGATGCACGAGGGGCCCATGAGCACACGTCTGGGCCTGCGCGGCCTGCCCGCGATGGCCGAGCACATCCAACTGGCACGCGACCTGGCCCTGCTGGAGTATGCCGGTGGGCACCTGCATGCGGCCACCGTGTCCACCCGGGAGAGCGTGGAGTTGGTGCGTCGGGCCAAGGCGGCCAAGTTGCGGGTCACCGCCAGCGTGGCCGCCCACCACCTGCTGCTGGACGATGGCTGCCTACGCGGGTTCGAGACGGCCTACAAGGTGATGCCCCCCTTGCGTGACCGGGCCCACATCGACGCCCTGCGCGAAGGCGTGAAGGACGGTACCATCGATGTGATCGTGAGCGACCACCGGCCCGAGGACCGCGAGCACAAAGTGGTGGAGTTCGGGCAGGCGGCCTTCGGCATCATCGGCCTGGAGACCGCCTTCGCCGTGGCCAACACCGCCATGAAGGCGCACCTCGGCATGGCCCGCCTGGTGCATCGCTTCACCCACGGGCCGCGTGCGGTGCTGGGCCTGCCCCGGGTACACATCGCCGAAGCCGGCCGCGCGGAGATCACCTTGTTCGACCCCGAGGTGGACTGGACCTGCACCGAACACGACCTGGTGAGCCGCAGCCACAACACGCCCTTCATCGGGCAGCCGCTCACCGGCCGGCCGATCGGCATCGTGGCCGGCGATGAGCTGCGCTTGGCGCCCCACGCGGCACCGCATATCTGACCAGCGCGTAAGGTTGGCGGTGGTCAATCGGCCCCGCGCACCAGGGCGAGCAGTTCCCGTTGCACGCTCGCCCCGCCGTCGTCGAAGTACCAACGGTGCAGCCGTTCCTTCATCCGTTCCATGTCGCGCTCCTCTTCCGGCAACGCGAGCAGTTCGGCCAGCAGGTGCTGTGCCCCGGCCGGCCGCGGCCCCCAGGTGAACAATTCCCGGCCGGTGGCATCGTCCCAGGCGATCAGTTTCGGTAT
>JAVFAQ010000135.1:0-8278 GCA_034002325.1 Flavobacteriales bacterium
CCCGCCCCGACCCCGAGCCCGTGAGCCCTGGCCTCACCCGCACGGTGGTGCGCGGGGCCGACGGGCGCGTGGCCGAGGCCGTGAGGAAGGTGGGCGGCATGTACGGCCCGGCCATCGCGCAAGTGGTGCATTGGCTGGAGAAGGCCCGCACCGTGGCCCTCAACCCGCAGCAGGAGAAGGCCATCGGGCTGTTGATCGACTACTACCGCAGCGGCGACCTCAAGTCGTGGGACGCCTTCAACATCGCCTGGACGGAGGACACCACCAGCAGCGTGGACTTCATCCACGGCTTCGTGGAGGTGTACCAGGACCCCCTGGGCATGAAGGGCAGCTACGAGGTGATCGTGCAGATGAAGGACCCCGAGGCCAGCGCGCGCATGGCCGTGCTGATGGACTACGCCGGCTGGTTCGAGCAGAACAGCCCGATCCGTCCCGAGCACAAGCGCACGGACGTGGTGGGGATCACCTACAACTTCATCAACGTGGTGGGCGAGGCCGGTGATGCCAGCCCCAGCACGCCGGTGGGGGTGAACCTGCCCAACGCCGATTGGATCCGCGCCAAGCACGGCAGCAAGAGCGTGAGCTTGGGCAACATCACCGAGGCCTACGAGAAGGCCTCCGGCGGCGAGATGCTCAAGGAGTTCGCCTTCGACGACGCCGAGCGCGAACGGGCCGAGCGGCACGGCAGCCTGGCCGGCAAGCTGCACACCGCCCTGCACGAGGTCATCGGCCATGCCAGCGGCGTGCTCGAGCCCGGCCGCAGCCCCGACGCGCTGAAGAACTACGCCAGCCCGCTGGAAGAGGCCCGCGCCGACCTGGTGGCCCTGTACTACATCACCGACCCGAAGTTGGTGGAGATCGGCCTGATGCCCGACCTGGAAGTGGGCCGCGCCGAGTACGAGGCCTACTTGCGCAACGGGCTGATGCTGCAGCTGCGCCGGCTGAAGCTGGGCGACGACGTGCAGCAGGCCCACATGCGCAACCGCCAGGCCGTGAGCCGCTGGGTGCTGGAAAAGGGCGCGCCCAAGGGCATCGTGGCCCTGGAGGAGCACGACGGCAAGCGCTACGTGCGCGTGCATGACGTGGCCGGCCTGCGCGGCCTCTTCGGTGAGCTGCTCGCCGAGGTGCAGCGCATCAAGAGCCAGGGCGACTACGAGGCCGGCCGCGCCTTCATCGAGGACTACGGGGTGAAGGTGGACCGGAGCCTGCATGAAGAAGTGCTGGAGCGCAGCGCCAACGTGAAGGGCGCACCGTACAGCGGCTTCGTGAACCCCGTGCTGGTGCCCGTGGAAGACGCCGCCGGACGCATCACCGACGTGCGCGTGGAGCAGCCCAAGGACTTCGTGGAGCAGATGCTGGACTACGGCCGGCGGTTCAGCTTCCTGCCCGACGTGAACTGATCCCCGACGGTGCCGGGCCGGGCATGGGCCGAAACCATTTCGCCGGACCGCCGTTGAACCGCATGTCCAAGTGATCCTTGGTCGATCTGAAGAGTCACGTGCCCCCGTTCACCCTGTGTGGACGGGGGTATCGTGCTTTTAGGGCATCCGTCGGCCGCATTTCGGGAACGGACGGGGGTGGGGGCCATGCACGCCCGGGGCCTGATGGATCGTGCGCTTTCGTAGTTTCGGTCCCCAACCGAACACATAGGCATGCGTGCATTGCAACTCCTTCTGCTCAGCTTCGTCCCCCTGGCCGCCCTGGCCCAGCCCCAACCGTTCGGCTGCCACTTCCACCACGGCCAGCAGGCCCCCTTCGTGCCGCTATCCCAGGGCCAGCGCGACCAGATCGACGAGACCATCGCCCGCAGCGCGGTGCACGACATACTGCACTACGACATCCACCTGGACGTGACCGACTACGACGGCCAGAACATCGCGGGCCACACCGTCATCACCCTCAAGGCCCTGCAGCCCGACGCCGGCGAGATCGTCCTCGACCTGCTGGAACTCACCGTGGATTCCGTGACCGGCCCGGACGGCCCGATGGACTTCACGCATGATGGCGCCTTCCTGAACGTGGTCCTCGATCCGCCCCTGGCGATCGACGAGCAGACGGACATCACCGTGCATTACCACGGCCATCCGCACAAGGACCCGCAGTGGGGCGGCTTCATCTTCGCCTCGGACTACATCTACAACCTGGGCATCGGCATCAGCACCATCCCGCCCAACTTCGGCAAGGTGTGGTACCCCTGCTTCGACAGCTTCGTGGAGCGCGCCACCTACGGCTACCACATCAAGAGCGCGGGCGGCCGCAAACTGCACGGCCAGGGCGACTTCCTCGGCGAGGTGCAGCTCGGCGGCGACACCGTGCTGCGGTCATACGCCCTGGACCAGCCCATCCCCACCCACCTGAGCGCCATCGCCGTGGCCGCGTACGAGACCCACGACTACGTGCATGAGGGCGCCGAGGGCCCGGTGCCCGTGAGCCTGCACGCCAAGGCCGCCAACCTGTCCGGCATGGTGAACAAGTTCGTGGACCTGCCCGACGCCATCGACGCCTGCGAGCACTGGTACGGTCCCCACCCGTACAGCCGCGTGGGCTACGCGCTCACCACCCAGGGTGCGCTGGAGATCCCCACCAACATCGCCTATCCGCAGAGCATGGTAAGCCAGGGCCAGGCCGCCAACCGCGACCTGCTCGCCCATGAGCTGGGCCACCAATGGTGGGGCAACATGGTTACCCCGCACGTACACAACCACATGTGGCTCAAGGAGGGGCCGGCCGAGTACAGCGGCCACCTGGTGGTGGAGTGGCAGAGCGGGGCCGAGGCCTTCCGCAACACCCTCCGGAGCAACCTGCTCTATGTGCTGCGCCAGGCCCACGTGAACGATGACGGGTTCCAGCCGCTGTCGCCCATGCCCGACGCCCACATCTACGGCACCCACACCTACTACAAGGGCGCCGCCGTGATGCACAACCTGCGCGGCTACCTCGGCGATGAACCCTTCCGCGAGGCCATGCGCGGCATACAGGAGCAGTACGCCCACACCACCATGGACGCCGATGAGTTCCGCGATCGGCTGGAGGCGATCACCGGCCAGGACCTCGACCCCTTCTTCGATGCCTGGGTGTTCCAGCCCGGGTACAGCGTGTTCGAGGTGCGTTCCGTGCAGACCGAGGAGCAGGGCGGCCTGTGGACGGTGGACCTGGTGCTGGGCCAGAAGCTGCGCGGGGCGGACGAGCTCCATCAGCAGGTGCCGCTGGACCTGACCCTGATCGCGGCCGACGGCACCGTGAGCGAGCATGCGATCACCGCCGGTGGCGCCCTCACCACCGTGCAGGTGCAGGCGCCCTTCGCACCGGCCATGGCCGTGCTCAACCGCTACCAGCGCCTCAACCAGTCGCGCCTGGACCACGAGTTGACCATCGTGCCTGGCCAGTCCATCAACAACATGATGCTGCCCCATGTGGACTTCCGTCTCATCACCGGGACGGTGCCCGATACCGCCCTGCTGCGCGTGGAGCACGTGTGGGCGCCGGCGGAAGGCACCATCGGCCCGGACGTGCTCGCCGTTTCCGGCACGCACTACTGGAACGTGGACGGCCAATGGCCCGAGGGCACTTTGCTCACCGGCCGCGTGCAGTACTTCGGCACCGCCGCCGTGCATCTGGACGTGGAGCTGCTCAACGGCGACGAGACGGGGATCTGCCTGCTGCACCGCGACACGCCCGAGGACCCCTGGGAAGTGTACGATGCGCAGACCGTGGTGGCCGGCAACCTGTTCAACGGCACGGGCTACATCCTGCTCGATGAGCTGCGCCGGGGCCAGTACGCCTTCGGGAAGACCGGTTTGAACGTGGCCATCGGTGAGCCGGACGGCCCGGAACCCGCGCCGATGCAGGTGTTCCCCGTGCCGGCCAACGACCGCATCACGGCGCAGGGCATGGTGGACGGGCCGGCCACCTTGGTGGTGGACGTATTGGCCACGGACGGCCGGATCGTGCAGCGCGATGTGCTCCCGGCCGCCGGGTCGTTCACCGTGCCGGTGGACCTCAACGGTGTGCCGCCCGGCGCGTACGTGCTGCGCGTGGACACCCGCGACGGGGTGCGCGTGGGCACCGCCCGGTTCAACGTGGTGCGGTAGGCGCCTCACACGGCCTGCACACGTGCCCGCGGGTGGAACCGCATGATGTTGCTGCGCAGGTATTCGCGGTCCAGGTGCGTGTAGATCTCCGTGGTGGTGATGCTGGCGTGGCCCAACATCTCCTGCACCGCGCGCAGGTCGGCGCCGCCTTCCACCAAGTGGGTGGCGAAGGAGTGCCGGAAGGTGTGCGGCCCGATGGTCTTGCGGATGCCCGCCTGCGCCGCCAGCCGCTTCACGATGTTGAACACGGCCACGCGCGAGATGCCGCCGCCGCGCGCGTTCAGGAAGAGCGTGTCCTCCGCGCCCTTGCGCACGGGCAGGTGCATGCGCTCGTGGTGCGTGTACAGGCCCACCTGATGGACCGCCTCGGCACCGATGGGCACCAGCCGCTCCTTGTCGCCCTTGCCCACCACGCGGAGGAAGCCCTCGTTGACGTGCAGGCGCGAGATCCGCAGGCCGCACAATTCGCTCACCCGCAAGCCGCAGCCGTACAGCACCTCGATCATCGCCTTGTCGCGGTGGGCCAGCGGGCGCGAGAGGTCGATCGCCGCCACCATGCGGTCGATCTCCTCCACGCTCAGGAACACCGGCAGCTTGCGGCCGGTGCGCGGGCTCTCCAACAGTTCGGTGGGGTCCTCGGCGATGGCCTTGTCGCGATGCAGCCCGCGGTAGAAGCTGCGGATGGCGCTGATCATGCGCGCCTGGCTGGTGGGTTCCAGACCCGCCTTGGCCACTTCGGTCACGAAAAGTTGCAGCACCTCCAAACTGACGGCATGCGGCGGCAACGGCGGGCGCATGGCCATGGCGAACCGCTCCAGCCGCCGCACGTCGCGCAGGTAGGCCTCCACCGTGCGGTCGCTCAGCGAACGCTCCAGCTTCAGCCGCATGCGGAACCCGGTGAGGGCCGTGGACCAGTCCATGTGACGAAGTTGCGACACCGCCGGCCCGAACGCCTGCGCGCGCGGCGCTTGTTCCGAACGGGAGGATGTGGAAGGGGGGCGAATGGCGGCTCACTGCCGCACGATCCAGAGCACACGCCGTGCATCTCCCATGACTTCCAAGATGTACGTGCCGGGCGGCCGGTCACCGAGGTCGATCAGTGCCGTCCCATCGCCCGCGCAGCTGCCCGAAACCAGGACCCGCCCATCGGTGTGCGAGACGCGGTAAGGGGCACCGGGTGGCGCGTTCCGCAACCAGCAATATCCGTCGGTGGGCGATGGCCCTACGCGGGGTGATGGAAGTACGGACATCGGGCGTATGCCCACGAATTGGATACCGCACGGGCAGTTGAAGTGGATCGATCCATATATCTCGACCCCGTCCACCACGTGGCAGACCAGATTGCCGAAATAATGGACCTCCCCGCTCAAGATGGTCCTCATGAAGC
The DNA here is from genome assembly GCA_034002325.1 of Flavobacteriales bacterium. Lineage (GTDB taxonomy): Bacteria > Bacteroidota > Bacteroidia > Flavobacteriales_F > PHOS-HE28 > PHOS-HE28. The sequence continues at coordinate 5,479 of JAVFAQ010000135.1, forward strand.
CTGACATTGCCCCGACCCCTTCAATTATCGCTTCGTACTCCCCGAAGTTCGATCGGTGATGCGGGCCATCGGTCAGCCATACCGTATCCACGGAGGTCACTTCCATCTCCTGTCCGTAGAAGCGATAGGTGGGCGGGTAAGGCCCCGGACCGACCGAAAAGTCATAGAACAATAGTTCGGTCTGCCAGCCATCGGGTCGGATATATACGCGTCTTTCCACGGTGTCTTCCCTCAGCAACGCGATGAAGGCCCCGTCGTACACCACAGGGTCACTTGTCCATGAATAGGATCGGCGGCCGGTCATGCGAAGGATGGCATGGTCCAGGCCATCAACGACCGAATCGCCGTCCAAGTAGTACCGCACGCATTCCTCGGAGGAAATATTGGGCCCAGGTGATGCCATGCGGTTCTCATCCTGCCACGTGGCGCCATCGGTCAGCATGGGGATGTAGGCCTGGGCGTGCAGCGCATGGCCGGCAAGCAGCAGGTGGCCGATGATGATCGTTCCAAGTATGTTCATTGGGCGTGCGGGGTATGCGGAGTACCTTGCTTGAGATCGCGTCGGATCCGAGGCGGATCCACCAATGAACACAAGTCGGATCGAGGGTGCCTTGCTCTCAAATATAATGATGGGGATCCACGCCCGCACCGATCGCCCCGCTGTGGTCCGGCGGGATCCCGCATCTTCACGCCATCGCAGCCGCCATGTCCCGCATCCTCATCCTCAACGGCCCCAACCTGAACCTGCTCGGCACGCGCGAGCCGGGCATCTACGGCGGCCTGTCGCTGCACGATGTGCTCACCGACCTGCGCGCCCGGTACCCCGAAGCGGGCATCGACCATGTGCAGAGCAACCTCGAAGGCGAGCTGGTGGAGGCCGTGCAGCGGGCGGCCGGCCGGTACGATGGCGTGGTGCTCAACGCCGGCGGCTATGCGCACACCTCGGTGGCCCTGCGCGATGCGGTGGCGGCGGTGGACGTGCCCGTGGTGGAGGTGCATATCAGCAACCTGCTGGCGCGCGAGCCCTTCCGCCATGTGTCGCTGGTGGGGGCGGTGTGCGTGGGCGGCATCATGGGCCTGGGCACCGACGGCTACCGGCTGGCCGTGGAGCACCTGCTTCAGCGCGGCTGAACGAAATCGCGCGGGTCCAGGTCGGAGAATTTCCCCTTGCGCAGGATGAAGCGGTCGTACGCGATGCTGCGCATGTAGAGGCCGGTGAGCCGCGGGCGTTGCTCGGTGCGTTGCAGGCGGCGACGCTCACGCAGGGTGCGCGGCAGGCGGGCGATGAAGTGGGCATGCGCGCGCAGCACCTGGCCGGCGTGGGCGGCGTGGCCCTCGATCAGGAATTTCCCGGCCGCCAGCAGGTCCAATGCCATGCGTTTGGGCAACCACCAGATGATGGCGCCCCGGTGCAGGTTCTTGGTGAGCACGATCAGGCTGTTGCGGAAATTGAGATAGGTCTTCAGCGGACTGCCATAGTGCAGTGCGCCGCCACCGGCGTGGTACACGGTGCTGCGGCTGGTGTAGCCGATGGTCCAGCCCTGTCGCCGCAGCCGCCAGCACAGGTCGATCTCCTCCATGTGGGCGAAGAGCGAGCCGTCGAACCCGCCCACCGCGTGGAAGGCGTCGCTGCGCACCATCATGCACGCGCCGGTGGCCCAGAACACCTCGCGGTCGTCGTCGTACTGGCCGTGGTCATCCTCGGTGATCTCGAAGATGCGCCCGCGGCAGAAGGGATAGCCGTTGCGGTCCATGTACCCGCCGGCGGCGCCCGCATGCTCGAAGCGGCCGCGGTCGTCCAGGGCAAGCACCTTGGGCTGGCAGGCGGCCATGTCGGGATGGCGGTCAAGCATGGCATGCAGGCCGTCGAGCCAACCGGCACCCACCTCCACATCGGAGTTCACCAGCACGTAGCGGTCCGCCTGCACCTGGGCCAGCGCGCGGTCGTAGCCTTCGGCGAAGCCGTGGTTGGCCCCCAGGGCGATGCGGCCCACAGTGGGCAGATGCTCGGCGAGCCAAGCCAAAGAACCGTCATCGCTGCCGTTGTCGGCCACGATCACCTCGGCGCCGGGCGAACACCGCAGCAGGTGGCCGGTGAAGCGTTGCAGCCAGTGCAGGCCGTTCCAGTTGAGTATGACGATGGCGGTGCGCATGCCGGCGGGGGCGGCGCAAAAATGCGGTTCCTGGCCGGGGTCAGCGGGGCAGGTCGAAGAATTCCCGGGCCCGCTCGCCGCTGGCCTGCTGCACGGGCGCCACGTCCACGTCGTGGTACGGGTTGTTGCGCCCGTGGATGATCTGGTTCCAGCGCGGGTTGCTGATCTCGCCCGGCACCTCGCTGTGGAGCAGCTCCATGCAATTGCTGGCCAGGTCGGGCTGGTAGAACACGAAGCGGCGGTCGCTGTACCGGCCGGCGCGGTAGTAGTGCCAGATGGTGTAGGACAGGGCGTCCATCTCGTGCAGGCGGTCCATCATGGAGTTGGGCGCGCCGTACTTCAGGAACACGCGGCCGCGATCGGTCTCGTAGCCGCGCAACAGGCGGCAGCCGAAGGCCTGGTTCACCTTCACCACCTGCTCATGGTAGGCCCTCCACGCCGCCCCGGGGTCCGCGCTGCGGTTGGACCAGAAACCGTGGAAGAACCGGCGCATCAGGTCCAAGTCCTTGTCCGCCCACCGGTCGGTGATGATCTTGCGCTCCAGCGGGTCGGCGATGGGCATCAGGCTGCGCAGGTGGTCCACCAGGGAGTCCGGGTCGGTGATCATGCCCACGAACGAGCCGGCCAGGTCCACCTGGGCCAGCGCC
>JAVFAQ010000136.1:0-8212 GCA_034002325.1 Flavobacteriales bacterium
ATGGCGTTGACCAGGGCGGGCACCACGTCGTTGCGCAGGTTCTGGGCGGCGCGCTTGTAGGCGTCCAGGCCGGCCTTCCGCGGGTCGAGCTGCACGCCCTTCACGCCCTGGCGGCCGCCCTCGTACACCTGGTGGCCGCTGCGGCTGTCGTGCGCGGTGATGCGCATGTCCAGGTACGCCGTGAAGAAACCGGAGGCCTCGCCGCCGGAGCGGGTGCCGGCGGTGAGCTCCATCAGCAGGTCGGCATCGGCCGCGCGGTCCACGAAGCGGAAGCCGCGTGCCGAGAGCTCCTGCTTGAGCGCGGTGAGGATGCCCGCGTCGCCCACGTCGGCGCCCATGTTGGTCTCGTTGCCGCGCAGCATCACCCGGGGCATGACCAGTTCGATGGGGGTGCGCTTCTCGGGCACGGTGAGGCCGGCGAGCAGGGCGGGCACCAGGCGCTGGTCCAGTTCCTTGCTGGCCAGTGCCGCCATGTCCAGCCGCACCGTCAATTCGTGCTGGCGGCCATCGGGGCGCACCTGCTGCACCACGGTCCGGGCATGGCCGTCGTGGTTGGTGCTGCGTTTCTCCACCACTTGGCCGTTGGGCCCGGGGTGCTCGATCACCAGGGGCAGGTTGGCCAGATGGCGGACAGCGCCATTGTCGCGGTGCTCGGCCTGGACCAGCATCTCGCGTTGGAAGCCGTTGGCATGGTCCAGCACGCAGCGGTCGGGCAGCACGGTGAGCACCGTACCGCTGGTGAGGCGCTTGAGGTGGTCATGGACCTCGTTGCCGAGGTAGGCGCTGCGGCCGTCGATGGTCACCTGGTCGGCCTCGGCCCAGTGGTCCTTCATGGCCAGCAGGGCCCGCAGGTCCAGGTCCATCGCGCCGCGCAGGTCGCCGGCGGCCAGGCTGGCGCGCGCCCGGGCGTAGAGGTCGAGCGCCTGGTCTATGGCCTGCTGCCGGCGCTGTTCCTTGAGGCGCGCATGCTCGGCCTTGGAGAGGCGGTAGTACACGTGATGGGTGGTGCCGTCCTCCCAGCTGTCCACCGGCTCGAAGCCTTCGATCTGCTCGTTGGTGCTGGTGCGGATGGCGCCGGTGAAGGTCTCGCTGAAGCGGCCGCCCTGCTCCAGGGTGTGCAGCAGGCTGTTGCTCTCCACCACCACGCTGATCTCGCTGGCCAGGTCGTTCAGGGCGATGTGCTTGGCGGTCTCCTGGAAATCGGGCCGGTCCTTCGGGGCCTGGCCGATGCCGATGTAATAGGCGCTTGATACGGGCCGTGCGCGCACCCAGTCCGGTGCGGGGAGGGCCGGCCCGGCCACGGCGGTGCCGGCCGTCTGTTGGCCGCCCTTGCAGGCGACCAGGGCCAGGAGCATGACCGGCAGCAGGAGCCTCATGGTATGCGCTGTGCGACGGCGGCCTGGACGGCGCCGGCCATGGCGGTGGTGGCGGCCCGCACGGCATCATTGGCCAGCACGGCGGCGGGCTTCACCTCGCGGGGGGCGGAGAACAGGGCCTGCAGCTCGCGGCGCGCGCCCGAGCGCAGGTCCACCACGCCGTTGCGCACGGGCAGCAGGCGGTCGGGGGCCACTTTGCTGGTGGCGTAATAGAGGTGGTCCTTGGCCTCGCGCTCCTCCACCTTGCTGAGCAGGATCTCGCCGGTCTCCAGGTCCACCAGGCGGTACGAAATGCTCACCAGGGCGCTGTTCTCCTGGAGGTGCTCCACGAACTGGGCGGGGCGGTACTTGGTCTCGGTGGCCTTCTCGCCGGTCTCCTTGTCCACGGTCTGAACGGAGTAGCTCTCGAATGCCTGCTTGGTGCTGGTGCGCAGGCGGCCGGGGGTTTCGCGGTAGTCGATCACGGTGCCCATGAGCACGGCCTGGGCGCCCATGAGGTTGCCCACGCGCACGGCGGTCTGCTCGTCCACCATGCCGCTCAGGCCCAGGCGTTGCTCTTCAAGGATGCGCTCCATGTTCTCGCGGTCCACGATCCGCATGAAGGGGTCGCCGGTGCCGGTGAGGGCGGTCATGGCGTGGGCCTGTGCCTTGGCGGCCTCGGCGGCGCGGCCGGGGGGGGCGGTGAAGGGCAGCACGGCCACGATGAAGCGGCCCTTCTCCACGGCCTCCTGCTGGCGGCTGAAGGCGTCCTTGTACGTGCGGTCCTTGGCCAGCACCTGCGCGAAGGTGTCGTAGGCCTTGCGGTAGGCGTGCGCGTCGAGGTCGGCCATGGCGGCCTGGTACAGGGGTTCCAGGTAGGCCACGCGCTGCAGGCTGCCGGCGTCCTTGTACCCGGGTTCGAGCTTGGAGATGCGGGCGAAGAGGGCCTCCGCGCCGGCGTAGTCGCCCTGCTCCATTTGGGCCTGCCCCCGGTTGTAGAGGTCCACCAAGTGTTCGCCCTTGACCCGCTCGAAATCAGTGCGGTAATGGTCCGGGATATCCAGTCGCACGCCCACGCGCTGCACCCGATCCTGGTAGTCCTTGGCCCGTAGGTAGGCGTCCACCGCTCCGGCCTGGTCGGTGCCCATGGCCAGCTGCTTGAAGAACTCGCTGAGCTTGTCGTTGAGCACGAGCTGCCCGGCCTTCTTCAGCCCGATGGTGGCGTCCACGTTGCGGTTGTTGCGCATCAGGGCGCCGATGTACATCTCGGCGGCCTCGTTGTACAGGCCGGCCACGTCCAGCTTGTCCGCCCGTTTGCTCATGGACTTGGACCCCGAGCAGCCGTGCAGGACGGCCGCAGCGAGGGCCATGGCGGCTATGATGGGGCGGGGTGCCATGGGATGCGGTCGGTCGGTGGGCGGCCTATCGCGCCTGGATGTATCGGTCCAGCTCGCTGATCGAGCTCTCGAAGGTGAAGGCGTCGTTCACCTGGTAGTAGTTGCCGATGTCGTGCGTGCGGTCGTAGGCGAACTTGGCGAAGTCCAGGCGGGTGGCCTCGAAGCTGAAGAGTTCCATGATGCCCTTCACCTGGCTTACGGTGAAGCACTTCGCCCGGCCCACTTGCTTGGCGCTGGTGAGCTTGCTGTCCTCGAAACTCTTGCCTTCAACGCTTTGTACGGCCGCGCGGAACTCGCCGTCGGTCATGGGCATGCCGCATCCCACCGGCCCGGTGTAGCCCGGCATGCGGTACACTTCCTCCACCGGTGCGGTCTCCGGGGCACCGGTGGCGACCACGCTTCCGGTGGTGGTCGTGGTGGTGGTCGTGGTGGTGGTGCCCACGCCCATGCCTTCGGTGACGTCCACGTTCATGTTGACGCCCACACCGTTGACGCCCACGTTCATGTTCACGCCATGGACGGTGCCCGGGCCGGTGGTCTCCTGCACGGTGGTGACGGTGGTCACCTGGTGGGCGCCGCCGGCCGGGGCGGTCGTCACCGGTCGCGCCGCGGCCGGCGCGTCGTCCACGAACCGGTCCGGGCTGGGCTTGGCGGCCTGCTCACGGGCGGCGGTGCCCAAGGCGGCCTCGCCGGTGGGGCGCAGCACGCGCTGGCCTTTCTTGTTGGTGGTGACCATCACGGTGTACTCCATGCCCAGCGGGAAGTATCCGGGCTTTCGCAGTTGCGGGATGGCGGGGTCATCGAACCGCACGATCACCACCGGAGTCTCGGTGCGGATGCCGGTGGCCACCACGCGCGTGGCGGGTTGTTCGTTCTTCACGTCGCCGTCCACCACCAAGGTGAACTTGGCCCCGTCGTCGGTGAAGAAAACAAGGTCCGTGGTCTGTGCCTGGGCCTGGAGGAAGAAGGTGGCCAGGGCGATGCCGAGGGTGGAAAGTCGTGCCATGGTGGGTTGATGGGTTGGCGAAGTTAGACGATGGCCCCGGGCTGGCAAGGCGCATGCCAAAGCGGCGGCACCCCATGGTGGACCGGGGTTCCAGGGGGTACGGCCGGGAGTTCGCAACTTCGCGCCCCGATGCCTGTCGCCATGCGCAAGATCCTCGTCCTCGGTGCGGGCCGCTCGGCCGCCGCGCTGGTGCATTACCTCATCGGCCACGCCGGCGAACAGCAGTGGCGGGTCACCGTGGCCGACCGGGAGCCGGCGCAGGCGCGGGCATTGATCGGTGACGGGACGGCGGTGGCCGAGGCCGTGGCCCTGGACGCCGTTGATGCCGATGCGCGCGCCGCCCTCATCGCCGCCCACGACCTGGTGATCAGCATGCTGCCGGCCTTCATGCACATCGACGTGCTGCGCGATTGCCTGCGCCTGCGCAAGCATGTGATCACGCCCAGCTACGTGCCGGACGCCCTGTGGGCCATGGATGCCGAGTTCAAGGCCGCCGGGCTCATCGTGCTCAATGAGATGGGCCTCGATCCCGGCATCGACCACATGAGCGCCATGCGCATCATCGACCGCATCCGGGGCGAGGGGGGCGCGATCGCGGCCTTCGAGAGCTATTGCGGCGGGCTGGTGGCACCTGAAAGCGACACCAACCGCTGGGGGTACAAGTTCAGTTGGAACCCGCGCAACGTGGTGCTGGCCGGGCAGGGCGGGGCGGCCCGCTACATCGCCGACGGCACCACCAAGTACATCCCGTACCACCGCCTCTTCCGCCGCACCGTCGCCGTGGAGGTGCCGGGCCTGGGCCGTTTCGACGGGTACGCCAACCGCGACTCATTGAAGTACCGGCCCCATTACGGGCTCGACGGCATACCCACCCTGCGGCGCGGCACCTTGCGCAAGGCGGGCTTCTGCGCGGGTTGGGACGTGCTGGTGCAGTTGGGCTGCACGGAGGACGGCTTCATCATGGAGCTGCCGCCCGATGCCACCTGGGGCGATTACCTCCGGGCCTTCCTTCCGGCGGAAGGGGCCACCGGCCGCACGGTGGGGGACGGCCCATTGCGCAGCGCCTTGGCCGCCCACCTGGGCTTGGCGCCGGACGGGCCGGTGATGGCCATGCTGGACGAGCTGCGGGTCTTCTCCGATGAACGCATCGGTCGCACGGGCCTTTCGCCCGCCGGCCTGCTTCAGCACCTGCTGGAGCAACGCTGGGCCTTGGGGCCCGATGACAAGGACCTGGTGGTGATGTGGCATCGCTTCCGGTACACCGTGGAAGGGCGCACCACCGAGCTGCAGGCCTCGTTGGCGGTGATCGGCACGGACACCACGCACACCGCCATGGCCCGCACGGTGGGCCTGCCCATGGGCATGGCCGCCAAGTTGCTGCTCAACGGCGGCATCCCCGAGCGCGGCGTGCTGCTGCCGCTGAAGCCATGGATCTACGGTCCGGTGCTGGACGAGCTGGAGGCCCTGGGGATCGGCTTCGCGGAGCGCATGATGGGCGCGGCCACCGAAGGCCCGGCACCGGCCCGCTGAGCAGGCGGTGGCCGGCGTGCTCACGGGCGGTACATCTCCACCAGCCCCGGCGGGGTACGCACCTGCAGGACGCCGGCCGCGGGGTCGAAGCCCGTGACCAGCTCGTCCGCCAGCGGCACCATCACCTCCTGTTCACCCAGCCGCACCAGCATCACCGGGTTGCGGTCGGTGCCCTCCAAGGCGACCACTTCGCCCAGGTCGCCGTGCACTTCGTCATGCACGCGCAGGCCCACGATGCCGTCGGGCGCGGGGCGCGGGCCCGTGTCGCCGGCCGGGACCAGGATGGTGCGCCCCACCAGGAAGGCCGCGCGCTGCGGGTCGTCGAGGTCGTCGAACCGCACCAGGGTGCCGGCGCCGCCCTTTTCGCGCAATGCGGCGTAGTGGAAGGGCACATGTTGCCCATCGATGTCCACGAACAGCCATCCGGGCGCGTCCAGGTCGTCCCGGTCGGTGGCGGCATCGAGCTGCAGGGTGAGCTCGCCCTGGTTGCCCCAGGGCTTGCCCAGCTTGCCGATCGGACGGAGAGGGGGCACCATGGCGGGCAAGGTATGGAAGTGGGCCGGCCATCGCCGCCATGGCCGCTATGGTCGTGCCGCCTCCACGCCCATGCCGAAGAGCGCGATGTCGTACCGCACCGGGTCGGCGGGATCGAAGGTGCGCAGGGCGGCGGTGATCTCCTGCACGGCCCGCCAATCGTCTTGCGTGCGGTGCAGCAGGCCCAGTTCGCGGCCCACGCGCCCGGTATGCACGTCCAGCGGCAGGTGCAGCGCCGATGCCGGGATCCGCTTCCACAGGCCCAGGTCCACACCGCGGTCGTTGGGGCGCACCATCCAGCGCAGGTACATGTTGATGCGCTTGGCGTTGCTGCCGCGCGCCGGGTCGGCCACGTGCTTGCCGGTGCGCGGCTGGTGCGCCGGCTCGAAGAAACGGCTGCGGAAGCGGGCGATCATGGTGGCCATGTCGGCAACGGGTGTGCCGACCCGTGGGTTAGACGGTACACCGTTGCCATCCTTGCCACCGGCATTCCCCGCGATGAACGCCTCCTCGATGCCGCCGTAGGTCTTGTACAGATGCCGCAGGCCCAGCACGAAATGCCGCAGGTCCACGCCGTTGAAGGTGCGGTGTACGAAGCGGTCCAGGCGGTGCAGCTCGTGGCGCGAGGCGAGCATGACGAACTCGTGCGGCTGCTCATCGAAGAGGCGCACCAGCTCCCAGGCGTTGCGGATGATGGTCTTGCGCTGGCCCCAGGCGATGGTGGCGGTGAGGAAGCCGATGGTCTCGGCGTCGGCGCGCCGGGGGAAGGCGTGCGGCACCTGGACCGGGTCGTCGGCGATGAAGCCCGGCCGCGCGTAGCGGTCGTAGGCCCCGTCCAGGAGTTCCTTCAGATGCGCGGTCCGCATGTTCACGAAGCGTTCGGGCGGATGTTCCGCGCCGCGCGCCCGGCCACCTCGGTGATGCGCCTGCTGCGCGTGGCCTCGGTCTTCGCACTGCCGATCCACATCAGGGCGTACTTGCGGGCGCTGGGCGGGAAGGCGTCGAAGTGCTTGCGCGCGTTCGGCTCCTGCGCCAGTGCCCCCGCCAGGTCGGCGGGCATCACCAGGGCCTCCGCCTCGTCCAGCGCGGACCACGCGCCGTTGGCCTGGGCCGTTTCGATGGCCTTGAGCCCGGCGGCGGCCATGCGCCTGGCCGCGATAAGCCGTTCCACCCGTTGCTTGTTCACCTTGCTCCACACGCTCTTGGGCTTGCGCGGGCACACGAGGATCAACGACCGCTCATGGTCCAGCGGACGGGCCGTGGCATCGATCCATCCGAAGCACAGGGCCTCTTCGGCGATGGCGTCGTAGCCCATGTACTTGTCGGGCCGGGCCTTCTTCCACCGCACCAGCCAGATGCCCTCGGAGCGCTTGTGGTTGCGGCGCAGCCACGCGCGCCATGCGGCCCGGTCGTCCACCTCCACGCGTTGCAGCCGGTCCAATTTGCCGGCCATGGCTACCGCCCGAACAGCGGCATGTTGGTCATGTCCTGCACCTCGTAGCCGGCGGTGCTGAACAGGGCGGCGTCCACCCGGCCGATCACCAGGTCGCGGGTGAACATCTCCACGCGGTCGCGGCCGTTCTTGTCGTTCCACACGCTTTCCATCACCAGGCCGTGGTACGGCGCCTTCTGCCAATCATCCGTCTTGCCGCCCACCATGTGGCCCAGGGCCGCGAAGGCGTTGAACTTCACGCCCTCGGCGATCCACGCCTCGCCATGGCCGTCGGCATTGCTGTACGTGTACTTGCGGCAGGTGTGGCCTTCGATGGTCTTGGTCTCGTTGGTGCGCTTCACTTTGATGTCATCGTCCGTGGCGGTGGTGTCGTCCTGCACGTGTATCCGCATGCTCTTCATCTTGATGCCGCTGCGCTGGCCCTTCTTGTCGGTCATCAGCGTGTAGGTGTGCTTGTTCTTCAGGTCGAAGAGCATGCGCATCTCCTCCTTGCCCTTGGCGGCCTGGGGGACCATGGCCATGTGGGCATCGTCGAAGGCCATCACCATGTGTGTGGGGCTGTCCTTCTCGGGCGTGCCGTTCTTGTAGCTGTGGATCTCCCACCGGTAGCTGCCGGTGAAGCCCAGCGGCTTGAAGGGGGTGTTGTCCTCCTCGACCGTGACCTTCTCCTTCTGGCCGGCGGCCTTCATCAGGTCTTGCAGCGATTGCGCGTGAAGGGTGGCGGCGGAGAGCAACAGGGCGGTGAGCAGGGCAGGTGTACGCATGATGGATGGAATGAGGCGGAAAGATAGGGCAGGGCGGGCGGGGGATGGTGTAGAGGTGGAATGGTGGAATGGTGCAGTGGTGGAATGGTGGAATGGTGCAGTGGTGGAATGGTGGAATGGTGCAGTGGTGGAATGGTGGAGTGGTGCTGAGGTGGAATGGTGGAATGGTGCTG
>JAVFAQ010000137.1:0-8143 GCA_034002325.1 Flavobacteriales bacterium
ATCCCCGGCGATGCCGCCCCCGATCTGGAAGAAGCCCACGCCATCATCGCCGGCGTGGGCGGTGTACCACTCGGCCAGGGCGATCTTGTACTCGATGCCGCTCTTCATGGTGCCGGGCTTGCAATCGCCCATGAGGCAGTGGGCGGCGAAGATGTTGCCCATGGTGCTGTCCTCCCAGCCCGGGCATACGATGGGCAGGTTGCGCTCGGCGGCCGCCAGCATCCAGCTGTCCTTCGGGTCGATCTGATAGTAGGACTTGAGGGCGCCGCTGTTCAGCATGGCGTAGAAGAGCTCGTGCGGGAAGTAGCGGTGGCCGGCGGCGGTGGCGTCCTTCCACAGTTTCACGGCCTGTTCCTCCAGGCGGCGGAAGGCCTCCTCCTCGGGGATGCAGGTGTCGGTCACGCGGTTCATGCCGCGATCGGCCAGGGCGCGCTCCTCCTGCGGGCCCAGGTCGCGGTAGTGGGGCACGCGCTCGTAATGGTCGTGCGCCACCAGGTTCATCACGTCCTCCTCGAGGTTGGCGCCGGTGCAGCTGATGATGTCCACCTTGCCCTGGCGGATCATCTCCGCGAGGCTCTTGCCCAGCTCCGCGGTGCTCATCGCGCCGGCGAGGGTCACCATCATCTTGCGGCCCTTGGCCAGGTGCTCCTTGTAGCCCTTCGCGGCGTCCACCAGGGCGGCGGCGTTGAAGTGCAGGTAGTGCTTCTCGATGAAATCGCTGATGGGGCGTTGGCTCATGTCCGGTCGGTTCTGTCAATAGGTGTTCCAGGGCGAAATATAGACGCGGGAAGTGATGTGGACGAGGGGTGGTGAAGACGGGTGAGTGGCGAGTGGCGGGTTTCGAGTGGCGAGTTCCGAGTAGCGAGCAGCGATCGCATGCGGGAGCCTACTCGCCACTCGAAACCCGCCCCTCGCCACTGGCCATCACTTCCGCACCGGTTCATCCATCGGCAGGTACCCCAGCAATTGGAGCATACGCTCTGCGCTCTGCTGCTCGGCGAATACACGGTCCACGATGTTCCCGTCCGCGTCGCGGTCCAGCAGCACGTGCTTGGGCTTCGGGATCAGGCAGTGCTGGATGCCGCCGAAGCCGCCCAGCGTGTCCTGGTACGCGCCGGTGTTGAAGAAGCCGATGTACTGCCGCTTGTCCTCCTGGTGGCGCGGCAGGTAGATGGCGTTGATGTGCTGCTCGCTGTTGTAGTAGTCGTCGCTGTCGCAGGTCATGCCGCCCAGGAACACGCGCTCGTACTCATCGTCCCAGTTGTTCACCGGCAGCATGATGAAGCGCTTGCTGATGGCCCAGGTGTCGGGCAGGGTGGTCATGAAGCTGCCGTCGATCATGTTCCAGCGCTCCTTCTCGTTCTGCTTCTTCTGGTACACGATGCTGAAGAACGTGGCGCCGCTGTCGCTCACGGTGAAGCTGCCGAACTCGCTGAAGATGTGGGGTTCCTGCACGCGGTTCTCCTCGCAGATGTCCTTGATGCGGCCCACGATCTCGCCGATCATGTAGTCCAGGTCGAAGCTGAAGTTGAAGCTGTTCTTGATGGGCAGCCCGCCGCCGATGTCCAGCGTGTCCAGCGTGCGGCACAATTTCCACAGGTCGCAGTACACGTTCACGCACTTGGTGAGCTCGTTCCAGTAGTAGGCCGTGTCGGTGATGCCGGTGTTGATGAAGAAGTGCATCAGCTTGAGGCGGAATTTCTTCTGCTTGCTGATGTTGCGCATGTAGAAGGGGATGATGTCCTTGTAGCCGATGCCCAGGCGGCTGGTGTAGAACTCGAACTTGGGCGCCTCCTCGGCGGCGATGCGGATGCCGATGTCGCATGGCCCCTCGATCACCGCGTCCAGCGCGGCGATCTCCGCCATGTTGTCGATGATGGGCACGATGTTGAAGCCGCGGTTGGCCAGCCGCCCGATGCCCTGGATGTAGCGCTCGTCCTTGAAGCCGTTGCACAGGATGGTGCTCTCCTTGGTGATGCGCCCCTGCCCGATCAGCAGTTCGATCATCTCCAGGTCGTACGCGCTGCTGGTCTCCAGGTCCACGCCCTTCTTCAGCACCTGGTCGATGACGTAGCTGAAGTGGTTGCTCTTGGTGCAATAGAAGTACTCGTAGCTGCCGGCGTAGTCGTGCTCCTTCAGGGCCTTGGCGAAGCTGGCCCGGGCCTGGTCCACCTTCTCGCCGATCTTCGGCAGCCAGGTGATGCGCAGCGGTGTGCCGTGCTTCTCCAGGATGTCCATCAGGGGCAGGTCGTTCCAGAGCAGCTTGTCGCCGTCCAGCTTGAATTCGTCCTTGGGGAAGTCGAAGGTCTGCTCGATCAGGTCGATGTACCGTGTCTTCATCGATCGGCCGGGAGGATGATGTGCATGATGGGCATGATGGGGCCGGTGGCCGGGCCGGTGGCCGGTCCTGGTCCGGTGGGGCTTCCGTGCGTGGCCGGTGATGGCGGGCGGTGGCGGGGCATCGCGGGTGGCACGGGCGGGGCGGGGTCAGCGGAAGGCGCGCGAGCGCACTGCGGGGCGGGCGCCCGGCAGCGGGCGGTCGTTGGCCCGTTCGACGGGCCGGGGCGTATGGCGGGGGCAGGGCATGGGCCGCGCGGGGAGGTGCAAAAGTAGTTCCGCCCGCCCGGCTCACGGCGCATCGGGCTTTTTCGCCGACACCCACAGCTCGCGCCCGGCGCGCGGGGCGATGGAGTTGTGGCACGGCGTGAAGGCGGCCTGCGGGAACAACGGGGCGAACAGGGCGCGGTACTCCGCCGCGCTGCCACCGAAGGGCGGGCCCGCGGGGTCGGGCACCGACTCGAAGAGCACGCCCGCCAGCCGCCCGCCCGGTACCAGCAGCGCATGCACCTGCCGCACGTAGGCCGGCCGCAACGCAGGGTCCAGCGCGCAGAAGAAGGTCTGCTCCAACACCAGGTCGTACGCGCCCCGGTGGTCGAAGAAGTCGCCCGTGACCAGGTGCGCCCGGGGGAAGTCCGGGCAGCGCGCCAGCAGGTCCTGGAACGGCGCATCGGCCAGGTCGATCACATGCACGTTGCGGAAGCCTTGCCGGTGCGCGTATTCGGCCTCGTGGGCACGGCCCGCCCCCGGGATCAATATCCGCAGGCCCTTGTCCGTGAGGCCGTCGATGTACGTCTTCAGCGGCGGGGTGGGGCCGCCGGTGTCCCAGCCGGTCTCGCCGGCCCGGTAGCGGCCCTCCCAATAGGTACGGTCCAGTCGCATGCCGCGAAGATCGGTGCCCGCGCCCACCGGCGGCGGAACAAAGGTCACGGTGCGCGCCGCCGCCCCACGGCCCGGGACCCCTCCTCCGTCGTGACGTACCTTCGCCCATCTTCTGCGTGCCTGCGGGTGCGCTTCCCTGGTCCGCTTCGTTGTCTGCGTCGCCGGGCCGTTCACATCACGGACCGCCCGTTTTGCACTGGATAGACGCCGGCATCTGCATCGTATACACCATCGCCCTGCTCTGCGTGGGCATGTACTTCATGCGGCGCAACGCCAGCGCCGAGGACTTCTTCGTGAGCGGCCGCAACATGGGCCGGTGGCACATCGGCCTTTCGGTGGTGGCCACCGATGTGGGCGGCGGTTTCTCGATCGGCCTGGGCGGGCTGGGCTTCGTCATGGGCCTGAGCGGCTCGTGGATGCTCTTCACCGGCCTGGTGGGCGCGTGGCTCGCCGCCGTGCTGTTGATCCCGCGTGTGTACGACCTGGGCCGCAGCAAGCACTGGCTCACCTTCCCGCAGCTCTTCGGCCATTTCTATGACGGGCGCGTGGCCTTCGTGGCCGGCATCATCTCCGTGGTGGGCTACCTGGGCTTCACCAGTTCCCAGGTGCTGGCCGGCGCCAAGCTCGCATCGGTGGCCGTCGACGGGTTGGACATGGGCACCGCGCTGCTGGTGATGGGCGCCATCGCCATCGCGTACACCGTGCTGGGCGGCATGAACGCGGTGATCCTCACCGACACCTTCCAGTGGGTCGTGCTCATGCTCGGCTTCATCCTGGTGGCCCTGCCCATGGCCTGGACCGCGGTGGGCGGGTGGGCCGCCGTGTCCGGCACGCTGGGCCCGGAGTTCCTCGCGCTCAACAACGTGGGGGCCGCCACCCTGGTCAATTGGGCCGTCACCATCGTGCCGATCTGGTTCGTGGGCATGACGCTCTACCAGCGCATCTACGCCAGCCGCAGCGAGCGCCAGGCGCGGCAGGCCTGGTTCATCGCCGGCCTGTTCGAGTGGCCCGTGATGGCCTTCATCGGCGTGGCCCTGGGCATGCTGGCCCGCGTGGCCGCCGAGCAGGGCATGTTCGCCGCCATCCCCGGTGCCCACGCCGCCATGGACCCCGAGCTGGGCCTGCCCATGCTGCTGCGCACCATCCTGCCCGTGGGCCTCACCGGCATCATGCTCATCACCTACATGAGCGTGATCCTTTCCACCGCGGACAGCTGCCTGATGGCCGCCAGCAGCAACCTGCTCACCGACGTGGTGTACCGCGGCCGCACCGACCTGCCGCAGCGCCGCATGCTCCGCCTCTCCCAGCTCTTCACCCTGGGCGTGGGCCTGGTGGCCCTGGCCCTGGCCGCCGCCATGGAGAACGTGCTCGCCCTGATGCTGCACAGCTACGCCTTCATGGTGAGCGGCCTGCTGGTGCCCGTGGTGGCCGCGCTCTTCTTCGGCCAGCGCAACAGCCGCGCCGCCCTGGCCGGCATGCTCACCGGCGGCGGCACCACCCTGCTGCTCACCCTCACCGCCGTGAACGTTCCCGCCGGCCTGGACCCCAACGTCTTCGGGATCGCCGCCTCGGCCGTCGCCTTCATCATCGTGGCCCGCACCATGCCCCTGCGGCCCGCGCCCATCCCCATCGCACCATGACCATCGTCCCCATCGATACCAAGTCCGGTCCCCATGCCGACCTGACCAATGAGCGCATCGCCGGCTTCCTCGAAACCCACCTCGACCAGTACGGCGATCGCCGCGCGGACATCCTGAAGTGCCTGGACTACGTGTTCGACCCGCAGCGCGGCGGCTTCGTGACGCTGGCCGTGGAGGGCGATGCGATCCGCGGTGCCGTGGTGGTGAACCATACCGGCATGGGCGGCTACATACCGGAGAACATCCTGGTGTACATCGCCGTGGACCGCTCCATGCGCGGGCGCGGCGTGGGCAAGCTGCTGATGCGGGAGGCCATCGCGCGGGCACAGGGGGCGATCGCGCTGCACGTGGAGTCCGACAACCCCGCCCGCAAGCTCTACGAGGCCCTGGGCTTCACCAACAAGTACCTGGAGATGCGCCTGCACCGATGATCGCCCCCTTGCCGGAACACCTCGTGGCCCTGCGGCGCGAGTTGCACGCCCATCCGGAGACCGCCATGGAGGAAACATGGACGGCCGCCCGCGTGCAAGGGTCCATCGCGGCGCTGCGCCCGGACGAGCTGCTCACCGGCGTGGGCGGCACCGGCGTGCTGGCCCGTTTCGGTGGAAGTGCGCCCGGCCCCGTGCTGCTGTTCCGCTGCGAGCTCGATGCCCTGCCGATCGAGGAGGAGAACGACTTCGCGCACCGCTCCGCCATCGCCGGCAAGTCGCACAAATGCGGGCACGACGGCCACATGACCATCCTCTGCGGCCTGGCGGAACGGCTGGCCCGTGAACGCCCCGCCGCCGGCACGGTGTGGCTGCTCTTCCAGCCGGCGGAAGAGAACGGCGAGGGCGCGCGGGCGGTGCTGGCCGATCCCCGCGTGCGGCCCATGCGCTTCGACCATGTGTTCGCCCTGCACAACCTGCCCGGTTTCCCCGAAGGCAGCGTGCAGTTGCGCGATGACACCTTCACCGCCTCGGTCAACAGCATCATCATCACCCTGAAGGGCCGCACCGCGCACGCCGCCGAGCCCGAGCACGGCATCAACCCGGCCGTGGCCATGAGCGAGGTCCTCCTGGCCGCCCGTGCGCTGGACCACAACGCGCCCGACGACCCGCGGATGCGCGTGGTGACGCCGGTGCATGCCCGACTGGGCAGCCCCGACCACGGCATTGCCGCCGGCCGGGCCGAGGTGCATTTCACCCTGCGCTGCTGGGATGATGCCGGGCTGGAGGAATTGCAACAGGAGGTGGAGCGCATGGCCCGCGACGTGGCCGCGCGGCACGGCCTGGGCGTGGCGATCGCCTACACCCAGCGCTTCCATGCCAACCGCAACGACCCGGCCACCACGGCCATCGTGCGCCGCGCGGCCGATGCCCTGGGCATGGAACGCGCCGAGCGCGCACGGCCCTTCAAGTTCGGCGAGGACTTCGGCCTGTTCACCGCGCGCTTCCCCGGCTGCATGTTCGGCCTGGGCGCGGGCGAAGGAACCCCCGCGCTGCACAACCCGGACTACGATTTTCCCGAGGCGATCGCCCCGCACGGCATCGCGCTGTTCGAACGCATCGTGCGCGACCTCACCTGAATGTTCGCCCCCTGCACCATCACCATCAGCCGTTCGGCGCTGCGCAACAACCTGGACCTCCTGCGTCGGCGCATCGGGGGTGCCCGCCTGTGCAGCGTGGTCAAGGGCAATGCCTACGGGCACGGGCTCAAGCCCTTCATCCCGCTGGCCATGGAGATGGGCGTGGACTACTTCGCGGTGTATTCGGCGGACGAGGCCTGGTACGTGGTGGAGCATCTGCGCCGGCGCCCCGACCTGTTCATCATGGGCATGGTGGAAGGCGATGCGCTGGCCTGGGCCATCGACCACGGGGTGGAGTTCGCGGTGTACGACATGCCCCGCCTGGACGCCGCGCTGAAACTGGCCGCGAAGCTGCGGAAGCCGGCGCGGGTCCATATCGAGGTGGAGACCGGCATGCACCGCACGGGCTTCGATGCGCAGGCCCTCGGCGCGGTCATGGACCGCCTGCGGGCGCACCCGGCGCAAGTGGAGCTGGTGGGGCTCTTCACCCACTTCGCCGGCGCCGAGAGCCGCAGCAACGACCACCGCGTCACCGCCCAGATGGCCCGCTTCGAGCATGCCCGCGCCCGCATGGAGGCCGCCGGGCTGGTGGCCCGCTACGCCCACCAGGCCTGCTCTGCGGCGGTGATGAACTACCCCGGCACCGTGGGACCCATGGCCCGCATCGGCATCATGCAGTACGGCTTCTGGCCCAACCAGGAGACCTGGTTCCGGTACAGCGCGGTGCAGGGCGGCGATGCCGACCCCTTGCGGCGCATCATCGGCTGGCACAGCCGCATCATGGCCCTCACCGATGTGCGGGCCGGCGCGTTCATCGGCTATGGCGCCGCCTACGAGGCCCCGCACCCCATGCGCATCGCCGTGGTGCCCGTGGGCTATGCCCATGGCTTCACGCGCGGGCTCAGCAATTTCGGCAAGGTGCTCGTGCGCGGCCAGCAGGCGCCCGTCATCGGCACGGTCAACATGAACGCCATCAGCGTGGACGTCTCCGGCATCGAGGGCGTGGAACGCGGCGATGACGTGGTGCTCATCGGTGAGCAGGGCGACCAGCGCATCACCGTGGCCTCGTTCAGTGAAATGAGCGAAGTGCTCAACTACGAACTGCTCACCCGCCTGCCGCGCCACATCCCGCGCACCATCGTGAACTGACCATGGCTTACCTGAAACTGTACCGGGAGAAGCTCCGGAAGAACCACGCCGTGCTGGACAAGTGGTTCGCCGGCAACGGCATCGAATGGGGCGTGGTGACCAAGCTCCTGTGCGGCAACCGCACCTACCTGCAGGAGCTCGTGGACATGGGCGTGACCGAAATGCACGACACGCGCATCAGCAACCTCAAGGCCATCAAGGCCATCGCCCCGCAGGTGCAGACCGTGTACATCAAGCCCCCCGCCAAGCGCAGCCTGGCCAACGTGGTGCGCTACGCCGACGTGAGCTTCAACACCGACCTGTCCACCATCCAGGGCCTGAGCGCCGAGGCCGTGAAGCAGGGCCGCGTACACAAGGTGATCATCATGGTGGAGATGGGCGACCTGCGCGAGGGCGTGATGGGCGACCACCTGAGCGATTTCTATGCGCAGGTGTTCCAGCTGCCCGGCATCGAGATCATCGGGCTGGGCACCAACCTCAACTGCCTCAACGGCATCATGCCCTCCACGGACAAGCTCATCCAGCTGAGCCTCTACAAGCAGCTGATCGAGGCCCGCTTCGGCCGCGT